>JANPBN010000630.1:0-7512 GCA_031430415.1 Dehalococcoidia bacterium | reverse complement strand
CGTGATCTATCGCCGGGAGCTACGGACGCTACCCGGCGCGACGCACAACGCCGCGATGGGCGTGGCGGTGTCGGCGATGCTCGCCGGCGGTGTGCTGGCGTTCGGCGTTGACACGCACACGAAGGCGCTGAACCCGAGCCTAGGCAACCCGGTGGCGCCGACGAGGGCATCGATCGACCGAGGCACCGCGCTGTTTCAGCAGAACTGCGTCGTCTGTCACGGCGCGGACGGCCGCGGGGAGGGGCCCGGCGCCGCCGAACTGAACCCGAAGCCGACGGATTTTCGGCTGCACACGCCGCTCCACGTGGATGCGCAGTTCTTCAAGTTCATCGCCGATGGGTTCGCGGGATCGGAAATGCCCGAGTACCGCGCCGAGTTGTCCGAGGAGGACATCTGGAACCTCGTCAACTACTTGCGTTCCGCATTCAGCGACGCTGCGACGGAGTAACCTCGCGCGCCGTCCCGGTCGAGCCCCACGTTTACATTCCGCAGCGACCGCCCTAGACTTGTGGCACACCTCTGACCGGTGCACCGGGGCGGATGCGTTGGAAGGATCTTCGATCATGCCACGAGACACCGATGTCCAACGACGGCTCGCGATCTCCCGCGTGGCGATCAACAAGCAAGACCCCGAACTGCGCAAAAAGAACTGGGACGAGGTCTTCCTCGGCTTCGACCTCGAATCCGCGAAGACCGAGGCCATGCGCTGCATCCAGTGCCCGACGGCGCCGTGTCAGCAAGCCTGCCCGGTCGGCAACGACATTCCCGGCGCGTTCAAGCTGCTGGAAATCGGCGACGTCAACGGCGCCGCAAACGTGTTCCGCGAGACGAGCAACCTGCCCGAACTATGTGGGCGGCTCTGCCCTCAGGAGCGGCTGTGCGAGGGTGAGTGCGTGGTCGCGTTCGCCATCCGGCCGGACTCGCATCACGAGCCGCCTGTGTCCATCGGCAAGCTCGAGGCGTTCGCCGCGGACTACCAGCGGGAGCATCACGGCTTGCCGCTGCCCGTGCTGCCCGCGCCGAGCGGCTTTAGCGTCGCCGTGGTCGGCGCTGGCCCCGCCGGTCTGGCCGTGGCGGAGGAGCTCGCGAAGCTTGGGCACAACTGCACGATGTTCGACGCCTGGCCGGAGCCGGGCGGCGTGCTGCTGTACGGCATCCCCAACTTCAAGCTGAGCAAGACGGTGTTGCAGGGCAAGCTCGACTACATGGAGAAGCTCGGCGTGAAGTTCGTCGGCAACACCTGGGTCGGCAAGGATGTCACCGTAGACCAGCTCTTCGAGCGAGGGTTCGATTCAGTGTTCGTCGGCACAGGCGCCGGACTCGGCGGCAAACTGGCCATCCCCGGCGAAGAGAACAGCGGCATCTACAGCGCCACCGAGTTCCTGGTGCGCGGCAACCTGCGCCCGGATCAGCTGCCAGAGACGATGCGCGAACCGCTCACGATCGGCAAGAA
Organism: Dehalococcoidia bacterium; assembly: GCA_031430415.1. GTDB lineage: Bacteria > Chloroflexota > Dehalococcoidia > DSTF01 > JACRBR01 > JANPBN01. Next base: position 6,059 of record JANPBN010000630.1, on the reverse strand, counting down.
CGTCGTCGTGATCGGCGGCGGCGACACGTCGATGGACTGCGTGCGCACGGCCGTCCGCATCGGCGCGGAGAAGGTCGTCTGCGTGTACCGTCGCACGGAGCAGGAGATGCTTGGGCGCACCGAAGAGCGCGATCACGCGCGGCAGGAAGGCGTCGACTTCCAGTTCCTGACGATCCCGCTACGTTTCACCGGCGATGCGCAGGGCCGCGTCACCGGCGTCGAGTGCCAGAAGATGGCGCTCGGCGAACCCGACGAGTCCGGACGACGGCGGCCGGTGCCGATCCCGCACTCCGAGTTCGTCATCCCCGCCGAGACGGTCGCCATTGCCATTGGATACAACGCCGACCCGATCATCAAGGACGCCGCACCGGGCGTGACGACGAACCGCTGGAATCTCGTCGAGGTCGACCGCGTCACCCACGCGACATCGCGTCCCGGCGTCTTCGCCGGCGGCGATAACGTCAACGGCGCCGACCTCGTCGTCACCGCGCTGGCGGACGGCCGCCGCGCCGCCACGGCCATCCACGGCTACCTCGAGACGCTGCCGCCGCGTGCTGCGCGGTAGCGCGCGAAGGCCGCGACACCGCTTCGTACCGATGAACGGCACCCGAGCCTCGGCGTGCCCACCTTCTTAGCGGCGATTCTCGGAAAACATGAGAAGGCCCGGCTCACATTGCCGGGCCTTCTCGCTTGAATCCATTGCCAGGCCTGCTGCCCAGCTGCTGCCTCCAGGGGACCCCTGGCGGAGCAACGACCCCGGGGAGACTACAGAGCAGCCCCCGAGGTGCTGCGGACATCGCTAGGCATACAGGCCTCGCAACTACTGTGATCCATCCGCATCACCTCCTTTCCTGCGCGCAGAATACCAAAGGCCGCAAGAACCCGTCAACGATCAAATGTTCACCGGGATAGGCCTGTGCGCGGCTTCTGGGCGGCGCTAGGCGAGGAAGGCGAAGATGCCCGTCCGCGGCGTCAGCCGGCGGATCCAGAAGGCGATGCCGAGGCCGATGGCCGCGACCAGCGCGCCGGCTGCTGCGTCGAGGAAGTAGTGATTCGCGGTGAGCACAATGCCACCCAACGTGACGACCGGCATGACAACGGCGACGACCTTCACGGCGCGGACGCGCGTGTTGAAACCCACGGCGATCGCGACGAGTATGTCCCAACCGAAATGCAGGCTGGGCATGGCGGCATACTGGTTGACGATCTTGGGGTTCTGGAATGCGTAGTACGACTGCGCCTGGATGATCGTATCGGTGAACCCGAACTCCGGCATGTAGCGCGGTGGCGCGAGCGGGACGGCCGAGAAGCCGATGAGCGCGATCAGGCCGCTAATGAGGAACGCATTCCGCATCAACGAGTAGTTCTCGCGATGACGGATGTACAGCCAGAGCGCCACAGCGATGATCACCGGCAGGTGGCCCCAGATGTAGAGATAGTTGAAGAAGTCGACCATCCACGCCTTGGGCAGGATGAGCTGCTGCAGGTTCGCCTCGTGGAAGATGCCGAGGCGCTGTTCGATGTGGATCAGCCGGTTGGCGTTCTCGAACGCCGTCCCGGCCTCGCCGCCGACGGTGCCTCGGACGAACTGATAGGCCGTGTACGCCGGGATGATGAAAAGCACTTCGGCGAGGTGCCGCCAGTTCTTCTCGGCAAACGTCATCAGGCGGTTCGGCGGTCGCGTGTTGGCAACCGCGGAGGGCGTTGTCATGGTCGATCCTTGAACGCGATTAGTATAGCGAAGCCGCGCATTGCCCATCTCAGGTACGCTCCGCAATTACGGCGTGGATGGCCTCGGCCGCGGCATTGACGATCGCATCGACCTGCTGCTCTGTGACGACGAGCGGCGGCGCAAAGAGGATGCTCTCGCCCTTTGCGCGGGTGATGACGCCGCGCTCTCGCATGGCCCGTGTCAGCTTCAGCCCAATCGCGTCGGACGGTGGAAACGGCTGCCGGGTCGCCTTGTCCGCGACGACCTCGACCGCCGCCATCAGGCCGAGTCCGCGCACCTCGCCCACGTTCGGCATCTCGAGCAGCGCGGCGAGGCCGTCGTTCAGGCGCTTGCCCATGCGCGCCGCTCGCTCGACCAGACCCTCGTCCTCGATGATCTGGAGGTTTCGGAGCGCGACGGCGCAGGCCGTGGGGTGAGCGGCGTTCGTGACGCCGATCATGAACTTCGCATCGGCCGGGTTGCTCCTGATGACGTCGTGCACGCGCTTCGAAGCGATGAACGCCGCGAGCGGCACGTAGGCGCTCGTGATCGCCTTGGCGACCGTCATCATGTCGGGCTGCACGCCCCAGTGCTCAAGCGCGAACCATTTGCCGGTGCGCCCGAAGCCCGTGATCACCTCGTCGGCGATCAGGAGGACGTCATACCGGTCGCAGATCTCACGGAGGCGCGGCCAGTAGCCGGGATCGGGCGGCAGCACGCCGCCGGCGCCGTGCACGGGTTCGGCGATGACGGCCGCGACCGTGTCCGGACCCTCGCGCTCGATCACGGCGGCGATGTTGTCGGCGCATTCGAGCGAGCAGGTGGGCCTCGCGCTGCACCACTGGCAGCGGTACGGATAGCACGTCGGCACCTGGACGAAGTCCGGCGGCTCGGCGCCGAATCCCTTGTGGAACGGCGCCATACCGGTGATCGCGGTCGAAGCCATCGTGCCGCCGTGATAGGCGTCGGCGCGAGAGATAATCTTCGTCTTCGACGGCTTGCCCGACACGAACCAGAAGTAGCGGGCGGCCTTCATCGCGTGATCGTTAGCCTCTGACCCACTGTTGGAGTAGAAGACGCCGCTCATGTTGGGGTAGACGAGGCTCAGCAGCTTCTCGGTCAGTTGAATCGAGGGAACATTCGCGTAGCCCGTGTAGCTGTTCGAGAACGCCAGCGTCCGCATCTGCGCGGCTGCAGCGTCTGCCAACTCAGATCTCCCGTGGCCAACGGCGACGTTCCAAAGCGACGCCAGACCGTCGATGTACTCGTTGCCGTGGACGTCGGTGAGGACGGCGCCCTTGCCGCTGGCGTAGATGACGGCGTTCTCGTGATCCGCGAGGTGGAACTGCGGATGGATGATGTGGTCGATGTCGTAGGCGGCGAGCCGCTGAAGTTCGCTCTCGTTCAATTGCTTACTCACTTCATCCATAACCGTCGATTCGATTATACGGCACGGTGGGCGCCCAGCAACTCCCTCGCGACCGACGCCTCGTCCCAGGGATGGTGCACCGTCCCCATCACAATCGACCGCTCGGTGCCCTTCCCGGCCAGCAACACGGTATCGCCCGGAGCTGCGAGAACGAAGGCGCGCGCAATGGCCTCGCGCCGGTCGGGACAGCGCTCGAACGCCACGCTCTCGCGCATGCCGTGCACCTCAAGCGCACCGGCTATGTCGGCGATGATGGCGTCCGGATCCTCGCTGCGCGGGTCCTCGTTTGCGATGACGGCGAAGTCGGCACCGGCCGCGACTGCGCGGGCGATGCCGGTTCGCCGTTCAGTGTCGCGCTCGCCCGCTGCGCCGAACACCACGATCAGGCGTCCAGAGGTCGCCGACCGGAGTACGCGCAGAACATTGTCCATGGCCTGTTCCGTCGACGCGATGTCAACGATGACGCGGAACGGCTGACCGGCGTCGATCACTTCCATCCGCCCCGGTACGCCCGCGAATGACCCGAGCGCATCGACTGCGTCAGCAAACGGCGCCCCCTGCGAGACAGCAGCAGCGACCGCCGCGAGGCAGTTCATCGCGTTGAAGTTGCCCAGAAGGCAGGTGCGCGCCGCCCTTCGCTCGCCCTGGAACGATGCGCCGAACGTCATCCCTCTCCCCGTCATCGTTATGTCGTGCGCGGCGAAGTCACTCTCGTGGTGCAAGCCGTAGGTCAGGCGCGGAACGCTCTCGGGCGCCGCGTCCAGCATGAAGCGCGACGCCGCGTCGTCGCCATTCACAATCGCTGCCCGCCCAACATCCGGCTTCGATGGCGACTCGCCCAACACGCGAAACAGACGCGCCTTCGCATCGCGATATGCGTCCATCGAGCCGTGGTAGTCGAGATGGTCGCGCGTCAAGTTCGTGAACACAGCGACATCGAACGAACACTCGTCGACCCGGTGCAACTCCAGACCGATTGACGACGCTTCGAGCACGGCGTAGCGGTCGCCGGCATCACGCACGCGCGCCAGACGGCGCTGTACCTCATCGGCCTCGACCGTGGTCATGTGCGTGGCGTTCAACTCGCGAACTCCGCCCGCGTCGAAAGCGACGCTGGTGAGCAGACCAGAGCGGCGACCTGTCGCAGTAAGGACGTGCGCGATGAGATGCGCTGTTGTTGTCTTGCCATCGGTGCCCGTGACGCCGACGACGCCGAGGGCCCGCGCCGGGTGACCGTGGCATCCTGCCGCCGCCTGCGCGAGGGCCGCGCGAGCCTCTCGTACCGCAACGAAACAGACGCCGGGGCGCAGGTGCGGCCGCCAGAGCTCATCGAGGTCCTCTTGCACGACGACGGCGGTTGCGCCGCGGTCGATGGCTCCGGGGATGAAGCTGTTGCCGTCGGCGGTAAATCCAGGGATCGCGACAAAGACGGCTCCGGGTGCCACTCTACGGCTGTCCTGGACAACGTCCGCGGCGGTGCCGGGCGTACCGGCGATGACCCTCGCGTTGGGCATCGCGGCGAGCCATCCGGGAGTCTCTTCCGATTCTGAGGGCGCCATGAAGGCGATTGTAGCCCATCGGACGCAGGTTCAGCGCGGAACCCTTAGGACCGATTATTACGGTAGCGGCAAGCGTTCGATGGCAGCGAAGGAACCATGCATGGTGGCCCTACGGTCCCACGACGAATTCGCCGGCGAAGACGAGGACGAGGCAATGCCTCGCCCCGACCCTGGCGACTGGCTGACGCTGCAGCAGGCCGCCTGCGAACTGAACCTGTCGGTGACGACAGCGCGCCGACTGCTTCGCAAGGGGCTGCTGCGCAACCGCATCGTGCCGCGACGCGGCGGATTTGCGTACCTTGTCTACCTCCCGGGATCGCGCCACGCGACACTCGGCGCCGATGCCTGCACGCACCGCATCGACGCTGCGCATTCACCGGTCAGCTTGCCCGACTACGTCCGCGAGCGCGATGGGAGCACGAGCGCAGGGGACGACGAGCGCGTCGTGCAACTCGAGGATCAGGTGGAGTCGCTTTCCAAGGCACTGAGCCGCGCGCTGCGGACAGCGAAGAGCCGCGGACTGCCCGTCGCCCGTGGCGAAGCGTCGTACGCGGATGATCCGTACGCGAGGTACCGCTGGCTTGCGCGAAAGAACCGCTGGTTCGGCGTTCCCCGGATCTTCTCGAGCGCGTCAAACGCCAGCGTCGATCGGCTCCGGCGGATAGTCGCCGGCAACGACTGACGGCAGCAAGGACCCAAGCCGCCGCGGCGCGAAGTACTCCGCCGACGCCGCAATCTCCTCCTGCGACCACCACTGATGCCGATCCATGAACCGGTGCTCGTACTCCTCCCACCCATCACGCACCGGCTCGAACGCTGCGCAGCGAACGACGAAGAAGCGTTCATCTTCATCGAGCAGGCGTCCCTGAAACTCGAAGGGGTGGCGGCGCGTCCAGATGCATGGGCCGATGTCGCTGCGGCAGCCGGTCTCTTCAAATAGCTCGCGCGCGGCCGCCTGTTCGAATGTTTCGCCGGGCTCGAGACCGCCACCCGGCGTGATCCAGAGCGGCTGCTTCAGCGTCGCGAGCGCTACACGAAACAACAACAAGCGGTCTCGATCGTCCAGCAGCAAGACGCGCGCGGCTGGTCGATAGATCGGGAGGGGAACGGGAGTAGCGGAAGGCGAATCCGGGGCCATGCGGGGCATCGTACCGCACTCTCGATGGTGCGTGATTACGTTCGCGCTAACGGGTCAATCTTCGTACCATGCAGGGCGCGCCAAGGCGCGCAGACACGGCCCCCACCTCTGGCCGTGGCGCTCCGCATCCACGATTTACATGGAGGCTCGCTTGGCAGGAACACGCAAGAAGGTCACAGTCATCGGCGGCGGCATGACGGGCGGCGCAATCGCGCAGCGGAT
>JANPBN010000629.1:0-2121 GCA_031430415.1 Dehalococcoidia bacterium | reverse complement strand
AGTCCTCGATCGCGCCGTAGACGATGCTCTTGATCTGGCCGCGGAAATTGAACGAGGTTGAGGGCATGAGCTGCGTCATGAAGATCACTTCGAGGTCCTCCTGCGGGTCGACCCAGAAGATCGTTGACGCGAGCCCACCCCAGTAGAAGTCGCCTTGCCCGGGCGTGCCCGCGGCGACGCTGTCGAGTGTCGTCGCGAAGCCGAGGCCGAATCCGACGCCCTCGTATGCCGTCTCGCTGAACGGCCCGCGGGCCATCGTCGTCAGGTCCTGGCCACCGGCGAGATGGTTCTGCGTCATGAGCCGCAATGTCCGCGAGCCGATGATCCGCGCACCGTCAAGTTCGCCGCCGCGCCGGAGCATCTCACAGAAGCGGAAGTAGTCTGCGCTTGTGCTGGTGAGGCCACCACCGCCGGACAGGAACGTCGGAGGCTGGCGGCCGCTCGCCATCGGGTCGGCTACGAGGCGCAGCGTCTTGTCCGGCTGACGCAGGTAGTTCGCGGCGAAGCGTTCGAGCTTCTCGTCCGGCACGTAGAACGCGGTGTCCTTCATGCCGAGGGGATCGAAGATCGTCCGTTGCAGGAAGCGGTCAAACGGCATACCGGAGATCACTTCGACGAGGTACGCGCAGATATCGGTGGAGTAGCCGTACATCCAGCGCTCGCCGGGCGAGAAGTGCAATGGCACATCGGCGAGGCGGTCGGCGAGGCCCGCAAGTGTTGCGTTGCCGCCGCGCAGCACCTGCCGGCCGCCATACAGCCGGTCGACGGGATGCTGCGTCGTGCCGTGCGAGAGTCCGCTGGTGTGGCTCAGGAGGTGCCGCATGGTCATGGGACGATCGGGTTCGCGCGTCTCCATCGACTCGCCTTCGCCGGAGACGTACACGCGCTTGTTTCGCCATGACGGCATGAACTTGCCCACCGGGTCGTCAATCTGAAAGAGGCCGCGCTCGTAGAGGGTCATGAGCGCGATCGAGGTGATCGGCTTGGTCATGCTGAAGATGCGGAAGATCGTATCGTCGCGCATGGGGCGGTTGCGTTCGCGGTCCATGAGGCCAAGCGACTCCTGGTACGCGACGTGGCCGTGGCGCGCGACAAGCACCTGACAACCGGCGATCTTCCCGGATTGGATGTAGCTTCGGTCGAGATGGTCGCCGATCCATGCCAGTCGTTCGGCCGACAGTCCCGCACGTTTCGCTTCGATCTCCATCTTCGTATCCTCTCGTGGGATGCGGCGGTTCGTGCAGCGATGCTACACCTGTCGCGGCCGATGAACCAGCAGTATGCCGTGACGAATTCGAAGGGAGCCAGCGTGATGAGCGGCGACACGATTGATGGCGTCCTCGAGCGATTCGAGGAGACGGGGCCCGAGTTCGGGCGGGGACTCTCGAACCACGGTCCGATGGCGGCCGAGGCGCTGATCGCAATGGGGCGCGAGGACAGCATCGCGCGGTGGGCAGAGTGGTACGCGGCGCGTCTCGGCGCCCGGCCGGAGGCGCGGCAGCCCATCGCCGCGGACGAGTGGCGCGAGGCGTTGGGCGACATCAAGCGGGCGGGCGACTGGACGGCGTTCTTTCGGCGCGAGCTGGCGAACATGCCCTGGCGCGATGCGCTCGACCTCTGGGTGGGTCGCCTCGGGCCGGGCATCGTTGCGGGCGCGACGCATGGCGTGCTGCGGACGGCACATGCCGTGCGGTCGATCGATCGCGCGGAGACGCCGCAGCGGATCGACGAACTGGCGATCGGTCTGGCGTACTGGGCTGCGCGGTACCAGGAGATCCCGGCTGCGTCGACGAACGACGCAGGGGGATCAATTGAGCAGGCGATGGCGCGACTCAATCCGCTCGGTCCCGAAACGCCCCGATCGGGCCTGATCTTCGAAGTCGTGCGCCGGATTCCCGCCGAACGCATCGAGAACGCTGCGAATCTGATCGTGGTGGACAGCGACCTTGACGGGTTTGTGAGCGACGTTACGGGAGTGTTTGTCCGGCAGTACATCGCGAACGCCAGACCGGCCGGCATCGCGTTCATCCACACGGTGACGGCGCCGAGCGCGTTGCGCATGCTCGCGCCGCATCTGCGACCCGAGACGCTGCGCGCGACGATGCGGGACGTGTGGCAGGC
>JANPBN010000628.1:0-2043 GCA_031430415.1 Dehalococcoidia bacterium | reverse complement strand
GCCGATGCGGTCTCTCTCCACGATCCTGCCGGGAAGCCGGGCCTGAGATCTGCGTGTCGTCATTGGTGTCCTACAGGCTCGTCCGAGGCGGCTGCCAGTCGGAGGCTAGCTGTACTTCCCATAGACGTTATTGACAGATCCGCGAGAGCGGTGGACGTCCACCGAGTGCGGTGTGTGGGCGATCGGTATTGTACTCGTCCAGGAATGAGACGAGGGCCTGCGTCCGTTCTGTGTTGCTGAGGTACAGGCGTACGTACGCCCACTCGCGCTGTAGCGTCTTGTTGAATGCCTCTGCTTTGCCGTTGGTCTGCGGGCGATAGGGTCGCGTGCGTTTGAGCTGAATACCGTGCGTGGCAGCGACCGCGGCGAAGGCCCGCGAGCGGTAGTTTCCGCCATTGTCCGTCAGGGTACGCTCCACCGTCACTCCTTTTTCCTGGAAGGTGGCGAGGGCTCGTTCCAGAAACGCGGCGGTCGTTTCACCGCGCTCATCCGGAAGCGCCTCGGCATAGGCATAGCGGCTGTAGTCATCGATCGCGATATGGATGTAGTCGCAGCCCACGCCGCGGCTACGGTGCCGCCCAGCTCCGTTTTCGAGGAAGCCCGGGTCAAATCGCTTTCCTCCACCGTCTGGAATACGCCCGAGCTTCTTCACATCGAGGTGCAGGAGCTCGCCAGGACGTGCACGCTCGTACCTGATCATCTCGCGCGTGGTGCGATGCAGCGCCGCCGCACGCTGCAATCCCGCACGCCGCAGGACGGCGTACACCGTCGACCGCGGCATGCCGAGGGTATAGGCGATGCGATGCGGTCCCCACCCAAGCTCACGTCGCAGCCGGACGATGGCGGACACGCGCGCGGCGGGGACACTCCGCGCGATGACGTATGGTCGGCTCGAGCGATCGGACAGCCCGCCCAGACCTTCCCGGGCGTGCCGTCTGAGCCACTTGCTCACCGTCGCTCGCGAGACGCCCATCATCTCGGCGATGGACGCTTGGGTATACCCCTGTTGACGGTGCCGGATGATCTGGAGCCTGCCGTAGTGGGTCAGCCGGGCGTTAGGATGTGACAAGAGAGTGCTCCTTTCGACTAAAGGCTTTCAACACCCACAGCCGACTCGAGCACTCTCTTTGTGTCAACAACCTACGTGGGAACTACAGCTAGCTTCGCATCGAACGCTAGCTTCGCATCGCGAGCGCGGGTTCGCATCCGGAGAACTGCCACCACATGTACCGCGCCGAATGGGGACGTTTGGGGGATGCGCGGAAGGCACGCGTCCCGTCATGATGGTGGCGTGAATCACGCTGCAGGATGCATCCTGGCGTAGTCCGAGGAGGACGTATGAAGGTCGTGCTCATCATTGTCGGCGTTATCGTGGCGCTGATCGGGTTCGGATGCGCCGCCGGAGGCGGGACGCTGCTTGCTGCCGCGGGGGCGGATGGATGGATCGAGAGCGACACCGACCGTCTCGACACCTCGACCTACGCCATCGTCTCGGAGGCGGCGGAGATCGACGTCGGTACCGGCGACGGAGCCGACCTCATCGGCAAGTTTCACATTCGCGCCGAGGCCGAACCGACCGAGAACGGCGGTGACGTCTTCGTCGGCGTCGGACCTGCGGCCGATGTCGAGCGATACCTCGCTGGCGTCGAATACGACACGATCAAGGACGTAGAGTTCGACGGGTTCGTCGTGGGCGGCTTCGACGTGAACAAGAACCTCGTGCCGGGTACCCGCGTACCGGCCACGCCCGCGAGTCAGGACTTCTGGCGCGTCTCCGCGACGGGTCCGGGAAAGCAGTCGCTCGACTGGAAGTTCGAGGACGGATCGTATCGCTTCGTCATTATGAATGCGGACGCGTCGAAGGGCGTCGATGTGCAGGCGTCCGCGGCGGTGAAGATTCCGTGGGTGCTGCCGATCTCGATTGTGCTGCTGGCGACCGGCGGTGCAGCACTGATCGGCGGCATCGCGATCATTGTGCTGGCGGCACGCTCGGGCGGACGGTCGGAAGAAGCGGCAGCGCCGCTGAACACCGCATGATCACGA
>JANPBN010000627.1:0-3515 GCA_031430415.1 Dehalococcoidia bacterium | reverse complement strand
GCGGGCATGTACGCCGTGTCGCTTTCCGTCGACAACATCGATGCGGCGGTCGCCGATCTGCGTGCGAAGGGCGTGCTCGTCTCGGACATCGAGTACGGCCTGTGGCCTGGCACACGGATCGCGCGCGTCAACAAGAGCGCTACCAACGGCGTCCAGATGCAGCTCGTTCAGCGCCTCCCCGACGTGCTGTAGGGCCGTAGTTGTCGCGTCTGGGGGGGCCGACGCTCTAGCGTGCCCGCATCCGGTTGTTCTTGGCGTTGTGTTCGACTTCGGCGAGACCCAGGACTTCCATGACGGGCGGGACGTAATTCCCAAAGCGACCGCGAAGGCCCTTCTTGATGCCGTACCAGCCGCCGACGGGGTTGGCCGCCGACCGCGCCCATGCCTCAACGCTGGCATCGGGCGCGGGCTTCTGCTCGTCGGTGCTGCCGAGCGACATCCAGTCGCCATGCTTCTTGAGCATCGCTGCAAGATCGTCGAGGCAACGGTAGCGCAGCTCCGTCTTGCCGACCTGCACGACGAGCGCCGGAGGATCGAGCTCTTCGTCGCGAAATGCCGTGAACTCGGAGCCGCCGCTCGGTGTCGTCAGGACCCAGGGGGATTGCCGGGTGCCGTCGCCCTTCGTCTTGGTGGCCATGGACATCCTCCTCGGGCGGATAGCGTTCGTGTTGAACAGAATACTACCGCGACCTTCCGCGTCAACGACGCGGCTGATGGGGCGCTGCTCAGCGACCCGTCGTTCCGGTCACCGGTGTCCTCGGAACGATTGCCATAACCGCGCGCGTTTCCTATGATCCCTTGGCTATGAATGAGCAGAAACTCCGCGTCCTGATCGCCAAACCCGGGCTCGATGGCCACGACCGCGGTGCCAAAGTCGTCGCGCGGGCGCTGAGAGATGCCGGTATGGAAGTGATCTACACGGGTATCCGCCAGACACCCGACATGATCGCCGAGGCAGCGCTGCAGGAAGATGTCGCCGTCATCGGCCTCAGCATCCTGTCCGGAGCGCACATGGAGCTGTTTCCTCGCGTCATCAAGGCGCTCAAGGAACGCGAGATCGACCCCGACGAGGTGCTGCTGTTCGCGGGTGGCATCATTCCCGACGCCGACATCGAACCGCTGAAGAAGATGGGCTTCCAAGCCGTCTTTGGGCCGGGTACTTCGACTGAGGATGTGATCAAGTTCGTCCGCGATTGGGCGGCCGCCCGTCCTGTAACGGCGGGCTAAGCGCATGACCGCCACCGCGGACCTCGTCGGACGCCTGCTTGAAGGCAATCGCCGCGCGCTCGGCCGCATATTGACGCTGATCGAGAACGACACTGCCGCGGGGCGCGAGGCGCTACGCCTCCTCTATCCGCGCGCCGGACGGGCGCACGCGGTCGGACTGACGGGCTCGGCCGGTTCCGGCAAGAGCACGCTGACCGGCGCGCTCGCTCGCGAGTATCGCGCGCGCGGGCGCTCGCTTGGCATCGTCGCGATCGACCCCACCAGTCCGTTCAGCCACGGCGCGCTGCTCGGCGACCGCATCCGCATGCAGGATCTGACGGCCGATACTGCCGTCTTCCTCCGTAGCATGGCGACGCGCGGCAACCTCGGCGGCCTCGCGCCATCGACCGCGGGCGTCGTGACGGCGCTCGATGCGTTCGGCAAGGATGTGGTGCTCGTCGAGACGGTCGGCGCCGGGCAGGATGAGGTGGAAGTCGCCGCAATGGCGGACACGACCGTCGTCGTCCTGACGCCCGGTTCCGGCGATGATGTGCAGGCGATGAAGGCGGGGATCATGGAGATCGCCGATATCCTCGTCGTCAACAAGACGGACCTGCCGAACGCCGACCTGCTCGCCCGCCAACTCGCGTCTATCGTCGATGCCGCGCGCACGGGGCGGCGCACACCGATCGTCCGCACGTCGTCGGCGCTCAACGAGGGCATCGGCGATCTTGCGGACGCGCTCGACGAACATCGCGCCTACATCATGGGATCGGGCGCGGGGGTGGCGCATCGCAGCGAGCAGGCGCGACACCAAGTGCTGGCGCTGGCACGGCAGCGGCTGATCGATCGCCTCGTCGACACGCGCGGCAGCGACGGCCGGATCGACGAGGTGGTCGCGCGGGTGGTGGCGCGCGAGATCGACCCGCACACCGCGGCGGATCTGCTGGTCGGGTGACCTCACCCCGTGCTGTGCAGCAGGACCGCGCCGGCCTGCGGCCACCCGCGCGCTTCGCGTGGGCAGCGCCCTCTCCATATAGGCTCACATCAAGAGGAGTTTGCGCGAATATGGCAATACCGGCACGCGGCAGCCTCACAACACTTGGCGTTGGCGACTTTGCGATGATGCGGGCGTTCTACGAGGGCCTCGGCTGGCGGAACATGAATCCCGGCCTGCCGTCGTTCGCGGCATTCGATACGGGGGCGCGGTGCTCGCACTGTTTCCACACCGCCTGCTCGCGGAGGATGCGCGCGTGGCGGCCGATGCGCCGTCCGCGTTTCGCGGCGTCGCATTCGCGATGAATGTCGAACGACCGGAGCTTGTCGATGCCGCGATAGAGGGGCTGCGGGCGAAGGGTGCACGCATCACAAAGGAGCCGGAGGACGCGGAATGGGGTGGCCGTTCGGCATACTGGGCAGACCCTGAGGGCAACCTTTGGGAGGTGGCCTGGGCGCCCGGAACTTCGTTCGACGCACGGGGCGCGCTCGTGTGGACGGGGGAAGCGTGAGGCGTTGATAAAGCGTGTCATCATGGCGAGCGCGGTCTGTGTTGGGATGGTCCTCGGCGCCTGCCTGAATGGCGGTCCGACTGGGAACACGCCGGCGGAACGATGCAATCTTCCCGATGACTACGATGTTCTGCAGGTTCCGCCTGACCCGTGCCTACAGAGAGACTTTGAGTTTGGGAAGACGTTCATCGCCGCGGTCGATGCGACGAATGTCGCGAAGGGGCCGTGTCACAGCGCGACATTCGAGGTGGAGGGCGACAATGGAACAGACCGGGTGTATCGCGACACCGATTCGCTGGCGATCACCATCGCTTACCGAGCACCGGGATGCACTCATGCGTCGTTGACGTTCGGCGGATTCCACGTCAACGGTTCTCCATGGGCGAGATACTACTGCCGACCCGATGGCTGCAACTTTGGTGGAGTAGGTAGCAACATTCGAGCCGGTCGCCGGTCCATCGACCAACCGTCTGGGTCGGTCACGTTTACGGGCGAGAACGGTTCGTTTCCACCGATAGATCTCGCGTCTCCGCCGAACCTCGAAGGTTTCCAGGTGTGCGCTATCATCGTCGGGTTTGATGACGGTCAGCCCGACGGGAGTCACACGAGCGATCAGTTGAATCTTCCGAGCGAAGCCTGTAAGCAGCGGCCGTGAATGCGCATCGCGTTACACTACGTGATGTCGGCAGGATGCGTGACGTGGCAATCGACATGGTCATCGAAAACAGGGCACTGGTGCTGGACCTCATCGAATGGGTGGCGGCACGGCCGCGCACGTACGCCGAGGTGATGGACGCGTGG
>JANPBN010000626.1:0-3112 GCA_031430415.1 Dehalococcoidia bacterium | reverse complement strand
GTGGCGTCGTTGAACACGAAGCCGTCATCGACGTCGAACACGAACGCGCCCTTGCCCTTGAGGCCGCCGGGCACTTCGGGGTAGTCCTGCTCCGCTTCGTCGGCCGCGTAGTTCTCGCCGTCCGCCGTCAGGACGAGCTGTGAATCGAAACGGGCAACGTTGGGGCTAAGGTTCTCGAACCCGACATCGATGGTGACGGTGCCCTCCGCCGCGTCGTGCACGGCATCGCCCTGCGTCGCCTTCCAGCCGGCATGCCAGAACGATTCGTCGACGGCGACCGTGGCATCGCTCGAAGAGGCGGCCGTGGTTGGACTGGCTGCGGACTGCGCGGCCGTCGGCGATGCAGCGGGCGTCCTGTCGTCGCCGCCGCCGCAGGCGGCGAGTGCGACCGAGATCGCGAGGAGGGCGCATGCGGCCAAGCCGTGACGCGATCGCGGGGCGTGCGTTACGCGCATCAAACTCTCCTCAGAACCCGCCAAACAGCCGTACCGAAGCCTACGCCTCACGTCTACGGCAAACAAGACGGCGTGTAGCGGTGGCCGAGAACAGCATCGATTCCACATAGGGCCATCCGGCCTTCATTTGGTGCGCTCTGGCGGCGCGTAGAGCGGCCGTTGCGCAGAATCGCCTGGAGCGATCAGGCGAGACAATGCAGTGAGAAAGAAAGGAGTCATCGAGATGGACGCGAACGAGACGCTTCATTCGTCGACGCTCAACCGGCGCAAGTTCCTTGGAGTCGCGGGCGGCGTCGCGGCAGTTGGCGCGCTGGCCGCGGCAGGCTGCGCGCGCGACGAGTACGCGACGACCCCCTACGACAGCAACGCCGGCGTCGGCGCCACGCGCGGCGCGGCAGGTGGCCCGGACGACGGCCACGGCGCGCGGCCCATGACTGCGGACGACCGTCCGCAGCCCGAGGGCTTCCCGGCGAAGATATTCGACGCTGCGCTGCCGCCGCTCGATCCGAACCCGGTGAAGGACATCGTCATCGAGGCGCTCGACGCAAAGATCGAGGTGGCGGGCGGCATCATGCTGAACGCGTGGACGTTCGACGGCACGGTGCCTGGGCGCGTCGTCCGCGTGCGCGAGGGCGACACGATCAACTTCACGCTGCGCAACAAGGCGACGATTGGACACTCGATCGACTTCCACGCGGCGCAGACGCCCTGGAACACGAACTACAGGACGATCGTCGCGGGCGAGGAACTGTCTTACACATGGAAGGCGAACTACCCTGGCGTGTTCATGTACCACTGCGGCACGGGACCGGTGCTGGAGCACATCGCCAATGGCATGTACGGGATGATCCTCGTCGAGCCGGCGGCGGGGCGCGCGCCGGCGCGGGAGTACGCGTTTGTGCAGAGCGAGTTCTACCTGAAGAAGGCGGGCGACGGGACGTGGGACGGCGACGCCGACCGCATGGCTGCGGTGACGCCCGACTTCGTCGTCTTCAATGGGGCGGCATTGCAGTACCAAGGGGCGCCGCTACAGGCGAACGTCGGTGAGTTGATCCGGCTGCACGTGATGAATGCCGGGCCGACGCTGTTCTCGGCGTTCCACGTCATCGGCGCAATCTTTGAACGCACGTACGCCGATGGCAATCCCGCGAACATCATGCGCGGCATGCAGACGGTCACGGTGCCACCCGGCGGCGGGTATACGGTGGAGCTTGTGATTCCGGAGGCCGGCCAGTACCCGTTCGTCACGCACAGCTTCGCTTACACGGGCCTGGGCGCAGTGGGGCTGCTCGACGTGAAGTAACGGGGACACACGCAAGGATGCGAGGCGAGGGGCGGCTGCGGGCTGCCCCTTTCGCACGGGTTTGCGTGTGCTATCGTGCGCTCCCGCAGCCCGCGTGGAGATGCAGCGATTGAGCAAGCGCGCCGCCAAGCCAGATACGAGAGCCACCGGACGCATCGTCTCGATCGACATGCTCCGCGGGTTGGCGATCTTCTGGGTGATCATCTTCCATTTGTGGATCGACATCAACCTCGTCGCGCTGCCGCCCGCGGATTACTACCACATCGCCTGGGACCGGGTCGCGGACGGCCAGTGGAGCAGCGTCGGGACGGCGCTGATCGACGCGATCGCCCGCATCGGCTTTCAGGGCGTGCCGCTGTTCATGATGCTCAGCGGGCTGGCGCTCTACATGTCGGCGGCGCGATCCGGTGGCACGGGACCGGTTGTTCCGTATTACATCGCACGGCTGCGGCGACTGCTGGTGCCGTACTGGGCGGGCTTCGCGCTCTGCTTCGCGGCGGTCTGCGGCATCGCGCTGCTGCGGGTGTGGCTTGATGGCGGCAGCTTCCCGGATCAGTATCACAACGGCGTGACGATCGCCGCCTACCACGTCATCGATATCTCCTGGAGCGACGCGGCAATCAGTCTCGCGGTGATGACGCGCGTGATGCGCGACGAGTGGTTCGGCGCCTTTCCGGACTCGTTGTGGTTCGTGGCGGTGCTGGTGCAGTACTACCTGTTGTTCCCGCTCCTGCGCATCCTGCTCGATCGCATCGGTCCGGCGTGGTTCATCAGCGGTGCGCTCATCGTGACCGTCGTGTCGAAGGGGATTCTTATCGCGACGCTGGGGGGACTACTGCAAGGCTCAGCGTTTCGCTTCGACGGCGGCGTGGCGCTGTTCCGCATCTACGATTTTGCGCTCGGCATGACGCTCGGGTATCTGCTGGTACACCGGCGCGAGGCCATCGAGGAGTACGCCACGTCGGCATTCGACATCGCCGGGCTCATTGTGCTGGGATTGCTGCTGCAGATCGGCGGCACGCTCATCGACGACCGGCAGGCGTACTTCAACGCGGTCGCCGCGCCGATGGTCATCAGCGGACTGACGCTGCTCGTGTTGCCGATCATCGTCAAGCGCCCGGGCCGCCTCGAGGTATCGTCCGTCGTGCGCCTGCTCGCCTGGACGGGCACGATCTCGTACGCCGTGCTGATCGTGAACGAACCGATGCGCCTCGTCGCCAGCCTGCTCCGCATCGAGGGCATCGGTGACGGCGCGATGTGGTGGTTCTTCCTCGTCGCGGTGTATGTGCCGGTCTCGGTGCTCGCGGCGTGGCCGTTCGCGGTGGTGACGGGGCTGGTGCCGCGGCGGGGACCT
>JANPBN010000625.1:0-5170 GCA_031430415.1 Dehalococcoidia bacterium | reverse complement strand
GTCCAGGCCGTCCATGCGTGGAACCCCTGCTGCTCGTTCGACGCGAGCGCCGTCTCGAAGTGCTGTTCCGCCTCGTCGTAGCGTTCGAGCACGGTGGCGCCCCGACCATGAATCCGGTGCTCATGCCCGCAGGGGCAGCTGACGACCGGATTAGATCATGTCTCTAGAACAAGCGCAAGAGACCTACGCTAACGAGGCGAGCAAACCCTCGGCGTCCTGCGCGACCTTCGGCATGCCGAGTTCTTGCGCGGTGGCGAGTGCTTCGCGCAGAAGTTCGAGCGCGCGTTCACGTTCATGGGGTTCGCCTGCGCTCAGCAAGAACTGCGCGTAGTCGCACTGGGCGGTCGCGAGCGCGGGCCGTAGTCCGTTGCTTTCCATGATCGCGAGCGCGTCTTCAAAGTGAATACGCGCGGAGACGTGCGAGCCCAGGACTGCCGCGAGTCCGGCGAGCGTATGCGCGGCCGATCCCTCAGTCATCCCAGCCGCGTACGTCGCGAGCAGGTGCTGACAGGGCTTCATGAGGTCGTAGAGCTTTGCCGCTAGCGCGCGATCCTGTGCGAGCGCAGCGGCCCGAGCTGCGAGGTGGAACGTACCAAGCCACAGGAAGTCCCTTGGAACCTTGTGCCAATCCACTGCGGCGAGACGTTCGAGGTACGGCGTCGCGTCGTCGGGATGCCCCACCTCAAGGAGATCCCTGGCGACTGCGGCCAAGTAGGCCGTTTGGTTCGGCGATTGTTCCCAAGCCTGCTTCATGAGTGGTGCCGTCTCGAGTCCGCGGCCCTGCCAGATGCGAAGCGTAATGAGCTGCGCCCCGAACTGCGGCACGGCTTCAGCAGTGGCCTGTTGGCCTATCTGGAGCGCTGCCATCATGTCGCGCTCGCCGTTCACGAAGTCACCCTGGGCTAGTGTGAGGCCGGCGCGCCACGCCGCCGCATACCAGAGGTGCGCCGGCTCTCGTGTGATCTCGGAAACGCGCTTCATCTCGTCAAGCTCGGCGCTGAACTCGGGCACGCGAGCCAGATCGAGCAGGTCGCTCGCGCGCCAGGCACGAGCCTCGAACTCGCGCACGAGGTCGCCTGCTTCGCGCGCCAGGCGCAGCATCTCGTCGCTAATTGCCAGTCGCTCTTCCGGGTTGTCCGGTAACCATACCGCACCGCGGAAGTGAAACAGCGCGTACGCCTGCAACGACGCGTCGCCCATGCGCGAGGCGATCTCTACGGCCTCACGCGCCTGCCGAATCTGCCCCTCGTCCCTGCCGCCGAGGTACGCGGGCATGCCTCCGGTTGCCAGGAGGTCGGCGAGATCGGATGTGTGTGGCGACGGCGCCGCCATCACCCGCAGCCCAAGGGCCTTCACGCGCAACGCGCTGTCACCAGCAGCGAGCGCCGCCAGCGCGCTCGTGAGGAGTGCAAAGGCTTCAGGTCGCAAGCTCGCGTCGCCGTGTACGCGCCACGCGGTTTCCGCGAAGCCGACCGCCGCTCGCGCAAGGAGTTCGCCATCGCCAAGCCCGAGCGCCACATCGGATGCTTGCCGGAAGGCGGTGAGCGCCTGCTGTGGTTCACCTGCTTTTCGCAGGGAATCGCCGAACTTGAGGAGCAGCTCGCAACGACCACTCTGATCGTCGGCCGAGAACGCTTCAAGTATGTGCAGCGCGCGCTCATAGTGAGCAGCGGCATCTTCGTGCCCGTTGAGCACTGCAGCCTGATCGCCAGCGAGTGTGGCGTATTCGACCGCCTTCTCGGCGCCGCCGCCAACGGCCAGCGCAAAGTGGTGCGCGAGTTCGGCGGCATGCGCATCCGTCTCACCGGCGTACAACTGCTCGAGGGCCTCGCCTATCCGTCGGTGAAGCTGCACGCGCCTAGGCGCGCTGAGCTCGTCGTAGAGCGTCGCACGGACGAGGGCGTGCGTGAAGGCGTAGCTGCTGCGCTCGCGTTCAGCGATGATCTGCGACCCAAGCGCCTCGTCGAGGACATCGAGTAGATCATCTTCGGACTCCTCGCTTATCGCGCGAAGCTCGTCCCAGGTAAACCCACTGGTCATCGCCGATGCGCGCTGCAAGACCCGGTTCGCACCCTCGCTGAGGCGCAATAGCCGCCTGCCGATGACTTCTCGAATGCCCTCAGGTATCCCAAATGCAGCGACGCTCGCCCCGCCGCCCTGCCAGCGCCCGCCTTCGTGTCGAAGGGTGCCGGTCTCGACCAGATGGTTGAGCACTTCGCGGATGAAGAATGGGTTGCCTTCCGACTCCGCATGAAGCGCGACGGCCAGCGCCTGGCGTCCCGCCGCCCCTTCCGCGGACGGCTCCATGCTGGCGAGCAACTCGTCGACGCCCTCGGAGGTGAAGCCGTGGAGAGAAATCCGGTCGTGATGCTCCATCCGCCGCAGCGCCGTGAGCGTCTGCGCGAACGGATGGACGCGGTCGACCTCAACGTCGCGGTACGTGCCGACGATGACGATGCGCTTGTCGTGACAGCCACGGGACACCTGTTCCAACAGCGCCAGCGAGGGGCGGTCGCACCAGTGCAGGTCGTCGAGGAAGATCACCAGCGGCTTCTTCTCGGCCGCATTGCGCAGCCAGGCGTTGATGCTGTCGAAGCGCCGCGCGCGTTCGGCCTCGGGCTCCAGCCGCGGCGATTCTTCGAGGTCAACGATGCGTCGCCTGATCTCCGGCATCATCAGGGCGATGTCGGGGCCACCGGGGCCCAGTGTCCCGCGCAGGTCCGCGTCCGGCGTCTGTTCGATCAGCGAACGCAGCGCTTCGACCCAGGGCCCAAAGGGCGCTGCCACGTCACCCTCGTAGCAGTTGCCGCGGATGACTGTCGCGCCGGAAGAAGCGTGTTCGCAGAACTCCTCCGTCAGACGCGTCTTGCCGATGCCAGGCTCGCCGGCGAGGAGGATCACGGAGCCGCGCCCGTTGCGGGCTTCGGCGAGCTTCTTCAGCATCGCCTCGTATTCGTCGTGCCGGCCGACGAACGGCAGCTTGCGCAGCAGCGCCATCGGGTCGTGCTCGTAGATGATCTCGACAGCGGGCACCGGGTTCGTGATGCCCTTGAGGTCGAGCGCACCAAGGTCCTTCGTCTGGAGACCATCGCCGCGGTCGCCCTGGCGAGCATCGAGCAGCCGCACGACGATGTCGCTCGCACGAATCGCGCCCGCGCCACCGCTGTCACAGAGCCTTCGCGCGATGACGACCGACGTGCCGAAGTAGTCCGACTCGTCGACGAACGCCTCGCCGACGTGGAGCCCGGCCCGGATCTCGAGCCGCTCGCCCGCCGTCGGCCTGCGCGACGACTGCTGCATCGCGATCGCGCACTTCACCGCATCCGCCGTGGAGTCGAAGGCGACCATCAGCCCGTCGCCGAGCCACTTCACCTCGTGCCCGCCGTGCGCCTCGACAGCCTCGCGCAGCAGGCGATGGTGCGCCTTGAAGATGCGCTGCGCCTGCTCATCGCCGGCGCGTTGTAGCAGCTCGGTCGAGCCGACCAGGTCGGTGAACAGGATCGTGACGGTCTGCGCCCTCGTGGTCATCGTGCGGCGAGTCTAGCGCTAATCTTGGTCAAGTGGCGACATCTTGCGATCGGTGTTGCCCGAAATGCCTACGCATCCGGTCCCGGCCAAGCCGTCGGGCGTAGCCGTCCGTTTGCCCGCCGGTCGAGCACGCCGCCAGGCGTGACCGTCCGTGGGCGGGTCTGCCCATCCGGTCGGCCAAGCGGCTACGCGTAACCGTCCGCGGGCTCCCAGCCGGGGATGAACTTACGCCACCCCTCCTCCGAGTGCAGGTACGGATAGACGACGTAATAGCTGCTCACCCGAGGCTGATACGGCTCCTTCATCAGGAGCATCCGCGCTTCCTGTGGTGTGCGACCGGCCTTTCGGTGGTTGCACGTCTTGCACGCGGTCACCAGATTCTCCCAGGTGTGACGTCCACCGCGATGCCGCGGCATCACGTGGTCGAGCGTCAAGTCGCGCTGGCTGTGACGCCCGCAATACTGGCAGGTGTACCGGTCGCGGTTAAAGATCTCACGTCGCGACAACCGCATCTGCGGCCGCGGACGCTTGATCAGGTAGATCAGCCGGATCACCGAAGGCAGCGGGAACGCGGTGTGCGCCGAGCGCATATGGCCGAGGCCGTGCTCCAGTATCTCTGCTTTGCCGCGGTCGATGAGATTGAAGGCACGACGCGCGTTGCAGACGTTGAGCGGTTCGTAGTTCTGGTTCAGTACAAGGACACTGATGGACATAGCCACTCCGCGTTGTCCGAAATCATATCAGAGCCCCGAAATCCCGGGCAACGAGCGCCCGGCGGTTGTCCAAGGCTCCCGCCCTGACTACGCTTGGCCTGTAACTTGAAACCGCACGAGCGAAGGGAACAACCCATGGCAACGAAAGACGACTTGAACCGCGGGCTCACACTGCTGATCCAGGAGGGCCGGCGCATCGGTGACGTGCTCACGGAAGAACAGTGGGCGAAGACGGTGGACCACGACGGTTGGAAGAACAAGGAGGTGCTCGCGCACGTCAGCGCCATCGGCACCATCGTTGTGCCGATGATGTCGGCCTGGACGAACGCCCCCAGCGGCGCCGACGTCGGCCAGGGCCTCGACATCGATGCGCTCAATGAGCAGCTGGTCGCCGCACGACGGGGCAAGACCATCGCCGAACTCGCCGAAGAGATCGTCACGACATACACCGGCGTCATCGAGTTCGTCAACAACGCGCCGGACGAGACGCTCGCGAAGCCCGTCACGATCCTCGGATACAAGGATGTCCCGGCTAGCGATTTGATGATGCGGATGGTCGTACTCCACGGCCTGTCACACGTCTACAGCGCCTACAGCGCCGTGATGATGAGCTGATCATCACGGCAAACGGTTCCGCTTACGGAATGCAGAAGAGGAGCCCAAAAGGCTCCTCTTCTGCGCGCGTGACGTTGTTCGACGGTCAGCCGGCGCCGCCGACGACATCGAGGCGCGTGATCTCCGGGCGGCCACCGAGTAGCGATCCGATTTTCGCGCCGAACGCCGCCATGTGCGGCGTCTTGCCGTGGTCTTCGCTGGCCGCTTGGTCCGCATAGATCTCGAAGAAGTAGAAGTCCGTCGGCTCCTTCTTCGACTGCGTAAGCGTGTACTGAAGCGTTCGGCCTGCTTCGTTCGCCAGCACGGCAGCGATC
>JANPBN010000624.1:0-5620 GCA_031430415.1 Dehalococcoidia bacterium | reverse complement strand
GCTTTACAAGATCCAGCGACGACAGATTCCGGGCGGCTTCGCGGCTGGCGGGTAGCCCGGATTGCCACCAAGGGTGTATAACGGTGGCACGGTGGCGCTCAGGCCGTTTCGTAATCGGGCTTCAGGCGATGTAGCGCCGGGGAAGTGTCGGAATTGGCAGACGAGCGTGACTTAGGATCACGTGCCGCAAGGCGTAGGAGTTCGAGTCTCCTCTTCCCCACCAGACACAGGAATCCGCTCTGCTGCGGAAGTCTTTTGGGGACGGGCGATCGTAAGGATGGCGAGGGCCGTCCGCAGGGAGGTTGAATGGGCACGCTGCTCCAGGTCCGTAATCTGAAGACGCAGTTCTTCACCGAAGAAGGCATCGTCCGCGCTGTCGATGGCGTGTCGTACGACGTCGAAGAGGGCGAGACGCTCGGCCTGGTCGGTGAATCGGGCTGCGGAAAGAGTGTGAGCGCGCTCAGTATTCTTCGGCTCATTCCGAATCCACCCGGGAAAATTGTCGAGGGCGAAATCCTCTTCGAGGGGGAGGACCTCCTCAAGCTCGACGAGGAGGAGATCCGGCACATCCGCGGGAACCGGATCGCGATGGTGTTCCAGGAGCCCATGACGTCGCTGAACCCTGTGCTGACGATCGGGCGGCAACTCACAGAGGCGCTCGAACTGCACCTGAAGATGGACCACAACCAGGCAAGCCAGCGCGCCGCCGAACTGCTCGAGATGGTCGGCATCCCCGAAGCGGGGAACCGGCTCAACGATTACCCGCACCAGTACTCGGGCGGCATGCGCCAGCGCGTGATGATCGCGATGGCGTTGTCGTGCAACCCGAAACTGCTGCTCGCCGATGAGCCAACGACCGCGCTCGATGTGACGATCCAGGCGCAGATCCTGGAGATCATGGCGCGCCTGAGCCGTGAACTTGGGACGGCTGTGGTGATCATTACGCACAACCTTGGTGTGGTGGCGCGATACGCCGACCGCGTCAACGTGATGTACGCGGGCAAGGTCGTCGAGACGGCGACGGCACCGGAGCTGTACGCCAACCCACGGCATCCGTACACGATCGGGCTGCTGAAGTCCGTGCCGCGCCTGGACATGGGCCGCAAGGACCGGCTGGTGCCCATCGAAGGTGCGCCGCCGGACCTGGTGAACCCGCCAACGGGGTGTTCGTTCAGTCCGCGCTGCGCATACAAGATCGACAAATGTACGATCGAAGAGCCGCCGCTCATGCCGGCTGCGGACAAGCATATGTCGGCGTGCTGGGTGATGCCGACGGCCGACGCCGCGACGATTGCGGGCGCGTCGTCGGCGATGGAAGAAGGGGCAGCGAGTTCATGACGACCGAAACCATGGACACCGGCACGGTCAAGACGGCATCGGACGTTCTCATCAACGTCCAGGATCTGAAAATGTACTTTCCGGTTACGGCCGGACTGATCTTCCAGCGCAAGATCGCAGATGTGAAGGCCGTCGACGGATTGAGCTTTCACGTGAAGCGCGGCGAGACGCTCGGACTGGTCGGCGAGTCGGGATGCGGCAAGTCGACGACGGGGCGGGCGATCCTGCAGCTCTACAAGCCGACGGCCGGCTCGGTGAACTTCGAGGGTCAGGAGCTGACGACGCTCAGCGGCGGCAACATGCGCCGGATGCGCCGGAAGATGCAGATGATCTTCCAGGATCCGTACGCATCGCTGAACCCACGCATGTCGGTCGGCTCGATCATCGCCGAGCCGCTGACGATCCACGGATTGTCGCGGGGCAGCGCGGCGCGCAAGGAGCGCGTGCAGGATCTGATGCGCGTGGTCGGGCTCAACCCGTGGTACGCGAATCGCTATCCGCACGAGTTCTCGGGCGGCCAGCGACAGCGCATCGGGATCGCGCGGGCGCTCGCAGTCGAGCCAGACTTCATCGTCGCCGACGAGCCGGTGTCGGCGCTCGATGTGTCGATCCAGGCGCAGATCATCAACCTGATGGAGGACCTGCAGCAGCAGTTCGGTCTCACGTACCTGTTCATCGCGCACGACCTGTCGGTGGTGCGCCACATCAGTGACCGGGTCGGCGTGATGTACCTCGGCAAGATGATGGAGATGGCGGACCGAAACCAGCTATATGAGAACCCGCTGCATCCGTACACGAAGGCGTTGCTGTCTGCGGTGCCGGTGCCGGACCCGGCGGTGGAGCGCACCCGGGAGCGGATCATCCTGACGGGCGACGTGCCAAGCCCACTGCGGCCGCCACCCGGATGCGTGTTCAACACACGCTGCCCGATCGCGATCGAGGAGTGCCGCCAGGCTATTCCGGAATTCCGCGACATGGGCGGCGGTCACCTGGTGGCATGCCACCGCGTGTAGGCCCAATCCGCGCTGAGCGACAACACGCAAGAGCCTCCAATTCGGGGGCTCTTTGCTCTTGGTGTTGCGGCGTTTGGGATCGAAACTGATCGGATAATGACAAGACTCCGGGAGGGCATCCGGAGTCTGGCCATCGAACATACGAGATGCTCTGGCTTCCAGTTTAGGCCCGGCGGGAGTGCACGGTCAAACATATATGTCAAACGATCCTCTGTGAATCCATCCGGCGAGTACGCGCGGCCCTCCTCGACGGCAGAACGCACGATGTCACGCGCATCAACACGCGACGATCTCGCTCATGGTGCATTACCGACATTAAAATACTGAGTCGCGTTCATCCTCGCCGGCACGTGGCCTCCGCGCTGTATCTGGCGCGGCGATACCGAGAAGCCGCGGTTTCGTCTATAACTTCTGCTGTCCGGTGGCCCGGCCGACAGGCCAACAGCGAGGAGCTCACGCGTGGTTGCGACGACCGATATCATCGAAGAACTGGACGCGCTCATCGAGGAGCGCAGCCTGCTGAAACACCCGTTCTATCAGGCGTGGCAGCGGGGCGACCTGACGCGCGAGCATCTTCAGGCATACGCCTCACAGTACTACCATCACGTGCTTGCGTTCCCGCAGTACGTAAGCGCGGCACACGCGATCTGCCCCGACCAGGGCGAGCGCCAGGAGCTTCTGGAGAACCTGATCGAGGAAGAGCGGGGGGACGAGAACCACCCCGAGCTGTGGCTGCGCTTCGGCGAGGGCGTCGGTGCGACGCGCGACGGCATCGAAGGGGCAGAGGCGCTGCCGGAGACGCATCGGCTGGTGGAGCTGTTCCGTGATGCTTCGGGCAAGCGCTCGTTTGCCGAGGCGTGCGCGGCGCTGTACGTCTATGAGTCGCAGGTGCCGGAGGTCGCGAAGACAAAGATCGCGGGCTTGCGGCAGTTCTACGGCGTCGATGACGACCGGACACTGCAATTCTTCGAGGTACACATCGGCGCGGACGAGATTCACGCGCAGGTTGGCGCGAACATGGTGAAGAAGCACGTGAGCGACGAGGAGTCGCGCCGGGCGGTGCTGCGGACCGCCGGCGAGTGCGCCGACGCGCTTTGGGGCTTCCTCGATGGCGTGCAAGCCGCGTACGTGGCGGCCTGAGGCATGGGGCTCGATCTCACATTCGTCGGCACTGGCAACGCCTTCGCCCCGACCCGCTACTGGAGTTCGTTCATCGCGGGCCGCCGCTATTTGTTCGACGCGCCACCGACGTTACTCGCACATCTGAAGAAGCTTGAGATCGCCGCTGGCGAGATCGATGTGGTGTTCATCAGCCACTTTCATGGCGACCACTACTTCGGCCTGCCGTTTCTGCTGCTCGAATACGCCGAACTGACCCCGCGCACGAAGGATCTGACGATCATCGGTCCGCCCGGCATCCAGAAGCGGCTTCGGTCGCTGACCGACCTCGCGTTCTCGAACGTGTTCCGGAAGGATCGCGGCTATCACCTGACGTTCATCGAAGCGCAGGACGGCAAGGGCGGCGAGGTGTCCGGGTGCACGTGGCTCGCGCGCAAGGTGGAGCACGTGCCGGGCCTCGATGCGTTCTCCTATCGCGTGACCATGGGCGACAAGACGGTGGCATATTCCGGCGACACGGTGATGTGCCCGCCGCTGGTATCGCTGGCGGACGGCGCTGACGCGTTTGTCGTCGAGTGCTCGTGCTGGGGCGACAACTGTGGCCCGCACCTGAGCCCCAAGGACATTCTCGAGCTGCGATCGAAGATCAGCGCTTCGACGCAGTTCATCCTCACGCACATCGGCGCGGGCGAGGCGCCGCAGTCGCTCATCGATGCGGGCGTCAAGATCGCGGACGACCTCAAGACGATCACGATCTAGGGTGCTGGTCGCTGGTGACTGGTGATTGGTGACCCCGTGGGTCTTCGCGACTTACGGCAACGGGCGCAGGAACGGCTCCTGGGGCGTGTAGGCGCCCGTCTCAATGCAGTAGAAGAGGCCGACAGCCTTCGACGTGTAGACGGAGAAGCGGTTGTCGAAGACGAATGTGTACTCGCCGCTCTCTTGCGACGGGAACGTGAAGTCGTACTGCGCCGTCTTGGGCGATGAGAGAATATCGAGGCCCTGCGGCGAGGTAACGCGCAGGAAGATGTCGACGCGCCCGAAGCCGCCATCGGCCTCGAAGGTGCCTCGGACGAGCGCGGACTTGGGAAGGAGCACCGTGTGGGCGAGTTCTTGCTTGGCGCGCACGTTGAGGTTGACGTTGGTGCACTCCTGCGGCCTGCCGTTGGAGACGGCGCCCGCGTGCGCGGGCGTGCCCACCTTCGCGGGTGCGAAGTAGTTCATCGCGATCCAGCCGCCACCGACGCCAACCGTCAGCGTGAACAGCAGGATGATCATGATGCCGAACGTCTTCACGCGCCCCTCCCACTACGAGGAGGATCGGCATTCCCCTAGGGATTCTGGATGGGACAGCCGGTGGCCGACATCGTTATGTCGCGCGCTAGCGCGGCGGGAGGGGCAGGCTGGCGCCGGATCCGTCGACCGGGAAGCCCAAGCGCAGGTGCTTCATGCTCATCATCTGACCGCCACCGATGACCAGGTGGTCGAGGACATCGATGTCGAGGTGGCGGCCGGCTTCGACCAGTCGCTTCGTCAGGTCTACATCGGCCCTCGAGGGCATCGGGTCGCCTGAGGGATGGTTGTGGAGCACGACGATCTGGGGCGCATTGCTGCGCACGGCGTCGCGCAGGAGCTCGCCGCAGCGGATGGGCACCATCTCGACGCTGCCGATGTAGACCTCGACGACGCCGATGAGGCCGAGGCGCAGGTCGAGGAGCGCGACGCGCACGTGCTCCTGATCGAAGAGGGACATCTCGGCAAGCATGAGTTCGGCGACATCGCTCGGAGACTGGACGCGCATGCGTTGCTCGGGCGCGGCGGACGACATGCGTATGCCGAGTTCCAGCGCTGCCTTGATCTGAGCGGCCTTCGCCTCGCCGATACCGTGGTGAGCGCAGAGTTCCGCGAAGGACGCCCGAACGAGCCCCGACATGCCACCGAAGCGGGCGATCAGCGACTGGGCCTGTGCGAGGGCACTTTCGCGCTGTGAGCCTGTGCGGAGGAGGATCGCGAGCAGTTCCGGGTTGGAGAGCGCACCGGCGCCCGCGGCCTGAAGGCGCTCGCGCGGGCGATCCATCTGCGGGAGATCGCGGATGAACGCCTGCGTGTGGGCGTGGGGCGTGGTCGCGTGGGTGAGGTCGAGCGTCATC
>JANPBN010000623.1:0-6669 GCA_031430415.1 Dehalococcoidia bacterium | reverse complement strand
GTCGATGAACTCAAGGACGGTACGCTGGGCATCGGTTCGGACATCGCGTACGCGCCGATCGAGTTTCTCGATGAGACTACCAACAAGCCTGCCGGACTCGATGTCGATCTCGCGAACGCGCTGGCGAAAGCGCTGGGTGTCAAGCTCACCTTCGAGAACGGCAGCTTCGAGGGACTGCTGCCCGCTCTCGATGCGAAGCGCTACGACGTCATCATGTCGGCCATGACCGTCAAACCAGAGCGCAGCGCGGTTGTGGACTTCGTCGAGTACTTCAACGCTGGATCAGGCATCATCGTCAAGAAGGGCAACCCGGACGCGATCAAGTCGATTGACGATTTCTGCGGCAAGAAGATCGCGGTGCAAGAGGCCACTACTCACGTCGATGCACTCGAAGCGGCGAGTACGAGCTGCAAGGACGCCGGTTCGAGCGGGATCGAAATCTTGAAGTTTGGCACCGACCCCGAAGCCGTCCAGGCGCTCATCGCGGGACAGGCGCAGGCGGAGATCGCAGACTTTCCGGTCGCCGGGTACTCGGCGAAGCAAAGCGACGGCGCGCTCGAGGTGCTCCCTAACCAGATCGATCCGGCGCCATATGGCATCGCCGTGCGCAAGAGCAGCAAGGCGCTCAGCACCGCGCTGCAGGCCGCATTCGATCAGCTCGTCAAGGATGGCACGTACGCCAAGATCCTCAAGGACTGGAACCTTGAGGCGGGCAAGATCGAGTAGCCGTTCCGGCGAATCGCACCTAAGAACGAAGGGCTCCCGTATGCGCGGGGGCCCTTTCGGTTGTAGTATCGATGACTATGCCGGAGAGCGTTCCTCTGTTCGTCATCCTTGCCGACTTCCAATGGAGCATCGTCAAGGACTACCTCTTTCGCGACATCATCATCGATGCCGCTCTCCGGACGTTGTGGATCTCGACGCTCGCCCAGGCGATCGGCATCGGCCTCGGTGTGTTCATCGCGGTCGCACGCAATCTGCGGCTGCCGGTGCTGAGCCAGTTCGCCGGCCTCTACGTGTGGTTCTTCCGCGGCACGCCGCTGCTCCTCCAGATCATCTTCGTCTACGCCGGACTGCCGCTGCTCGCCCCCGACGACTTCAGCTTCGGGCCCTTCACGTTCCGCCACGACTGGCTGCTCTTCTCGCCGTTCGAGGCCGCCCTGATCGGCCTCGCGATCAACGAAGGCGCCTACATGGCCGAGATCGTCCGCGCCGGTATCGAGTCCATCGAGCGTGGCCAGATGGACGCAGCCAAGGCGCTCGGCATGAGCAACCTGAAGGCGATGCGGCTCGTCATCCTCCCGCAGGCCATGCGCGTCGTCGTTCCGCCGACCGGCAACGAATACATCGCCATGCTGAAGAACTCGTCGCTCGCATCGGTTGTCTCGTATCCGGAGCTGCTGTTCGTCGTGCGCGGACAATACGCGCGCAACTACGAGGTGCTGGAACTGCTGACCGTGGCTGCGATCTGGTACCTCTTCTTCACCTCGATCTTTACGATCCTGCAGGGGGAGCTCGAAGCACGCCTACGGCCCGATATCGAGCGCCGCGGCATCCTCGCGGCGCTGGCGCGAGCCTTCAACCCGCCGGGCGAGTGGACCGGGCGTCTGCCGAAGCCGGGAGAACGCCGATGACCGGGGGCACAGGCGTATTTCCGATGGTCCGCATCGAGGATGTCTACAAGCGATTCGGCCGCGTCGAAGTGCTGCGAGGCGTATCGCTCGATGTCCAGGCGGGCCAGACGATCGTCATTCTTGGCCCGAGCGGTTCGGGCAAGAGTACGCTCCTCCGGCTCGTCGCGCACCTCGACCAGCTCGATCGCGGCCGCATCTATGTCGATGGCGAACTCAACGGCTACGAGGAGCACAACGGCAACCTGCGCCCGCTACCCGATGCCCGTGCCTCGGCCGCACGGGCCAAGGTCGGCATGGTATTCCAGCGCTTCAACCTCTTTCCGCATCTCGATGCACTCGGCAACGTAAGCATCGCGCCTGTCAACGTAAAGGGCATTCCACGCAAGCAGGCGCGCGCGCGTTCGGAGGAGCTGTTGGCCATGGTGGGCCTCAGCGAGAAGATACACGCCTACCCGTCGCAGCTCTCCGGCGGCCAGCAGCAGCGGGTCGCCATCGCCCGCGCCCTGGCCATGGATCCCAAGGTGATGCTGTTCGATGAGGCGACGTCGGCGCTCGACCCGGAACTCGTGGGCGAGGTGCTGGAGGTCATGAAGTCCCTCGCCCGCGGCGGCATGACGATGCTGGTCGTGACGCACGAAATGGGCTTCGCCCGCGAGGTCGCCGACCGCGTCATGCTCATGGACGAAGGCGTCGTCGTCGAGGAAGGCGCGCCGGCGGACTTCTTCGACCGCCCCCAACACGAACGCACCCGCTCCTTCCTCTCCAAGATCCTCTGACTGCCCCCGACAGACCAGCGGGGCGGCATCCGACCGCGTTCTTGACACCTGTGTAGCTTCCCGAATCTCGCATTTCGTCGCGCGCTCCGCTCCAGCGGGACGGCTTGTCGTAGCGCAGCGGAGATCCCGGCTCGTCATCTCTATTACAAAGGTTTTACGTGCGTGCGTAGACTCGCCGGGGCCTTCGGTGTTAGGATTCACATCGTTCCCCGCAGTCCGAAGCAACACCCACAGCGATATGGAGGCTGGCGTGCGACAACACTGGTTGAGTCCGGGATGGGCCTTCCTTACATTGATCGCCGTCGCGGCCGCGGCGGTGCTCTCGATTGGCAAGGCGGACACGACGTTTGCCGTCCAGCCGATCAACTTCACACGTGGCACCCTGACCGGCGCCGGATTCACGACCTCGACGCCGGGAACGCTGGCCTTCGGGCCCGATGGGCGCCTGTACGTCGCTGACACCAACGGCCGGATCCAGGCGCTGACGCTGAATCCGACGACCAAGGCGGTCACGGCCGTCCAGCAGATCACGACGGCCACGCAACTGCAAGAGGTCTACGGCATCACGTTCGATCCCGTCGATGGATCGATGTGGGTGACGAACACCGTCTCCGGCTTCGGCGATGCCGGCATTGCGCCAGGGTCGGGCCTCGCTGGTTCGTATCCCGGCAAGGTGACGCGCATCTGTTGCGCCCCGACCTTTGCCACCCGAACCGATGTCATCACCGGACTACCGGTCTCGAACTCTGGACACCAGGCGAACGCGCTCGAGTTCGGTCCGGCTCCGGATTACAAGCTCTACATCGCCCAGGGCAGCACGACCAACGCGGGCGTCCAGGCTGATCCCGGCGCCGGGCTCTTTCAGCGCGACGAAGTGCCGACCTCCGGCGCGCTGCTCGAGGCCGATGTCCACGACCCCGGCTTCGATGGCAACATCGTCTACTCGCCACCGTTCGACTACAGCAACTCCGTACAGCAAACGAGCGGCGATGTCAGCCCGTACGCGGTCGGTCTACGCAACCCCTACGACATCGTCTTCCACAGCAACGGCCGGCTTTACAACACGGACAACGGGCCAAACGGCGGCTACGGCCAGGGTTCGGCGACCTGCACAACGGTCTTCGCCCCCGACGCAAACGCGGCCGATGAGCTGAACATCATCACCGCCAACGGCTACTACGGGCACCCCAACCGCAACCGCGGTATCAACGGCGCCGATCCGCGGCAGTGCATCTACCACGCCGGTACCGACCCGAGCGGCAGTGGCTACACGGCACCGATCGGCCTCCTCGGTCCGTCCTCGGACGGTCTTGCCGAATACGAGTCAGGCGCATTCGGCGGCCAGATGCAGGGCGACCTCGTCTACGTCGGCTGGGTCGAGAACGACCTGCACCGCGTCGAGCTTTCGGGCGACGGCTCCGCCGTCACGTCGAACACCACGCTCGCCAATGGCTTCGTCAACCCGCTCGATGTCGTCGTGGGTACCGATGGCACCATCTACGTCGCCGAGTGGGGTGGCAACAAGATCACGTTCATGCAGCCCAACCAGACGCCGGTCACGAGCATGACCGTGACCAACATCTTCCCGGCGGGCGGACCGCTCACTGGTGGCCAGGCCGTCACGATCACCGGCACGAACTTCACCGTCGGTGACACGAGCGTGACGCTGAGTGGTACCGCGCTCACCAACGTCGTTGTGCAGAACTCCACGACGATCACGGGCGTCACGCCGGCCGCCGGGCTCGGACCGAAGGACGTGATCGTCACGAGCCTGAGCTACGCCAGTCCGGCGACGCTCGTCGCTGGCTACACGTACTCCGCCGGTGGCGGCATCTACGCACCAATCGCAGCGGCGGGCGACGACGTCAGCACACCGCTCGCGCACGAAATTCACGCGCACGTCACGCTGGACGGCCGTGCCTCGGTCGACCCGGACGCAGGCGGCTACATCGCCGCGTACGAATGGTCGGAGAACAGCGTCGTCCTCTCGACCCAATCGATTGACTCGAAGCAGTTCGTCCTGGGCGAGCACTTCGTCACGCTGAAGGTGACGGACGGCGACGGACAGACAGACACGGACATCATCCGGATCAACGTCGTCGCCGTGGCCGAGAATCCGGTGCAGTTCTACTGCGCCGATGTCACCGGCGACGGCACCGTGAATGCCACCGACCTCAGCCAGGTCGCCCAGCGCTTCAACATGAAGTGGCTCACGCTCGCCCACCGCCTGCCAGCGTCGGGCGTCGGCTATGCGCGCTCCGCCGACAACAACGCAAACCTGACGATCGACGCCATCGACCTGATGCTCGTGGCGAAGGACTTCAACCGCGTTTGCCCGCAGCTCGACCGCGACATCCGCACAGCTGCACTCGGCACCGAGCCGTTCATGGACATCACGAACGCCACCGCCACAAGCATCTGCGTGACACGCGACGCCGTGCAGACCTACCAGCTGCGCACGATCACGAAGAACGTGGCCCAGGGTTCGTGCCCGAATAGCGTCACGCAGGAGTGGTACCAGGCCGGCTACACCCAAACGACGCCCTACATCCCCGGGCAGGGGCGCCACATGGGCAAGGGCGGCGGCATCTTCTACAACGACAACATCTTCGAGGCGGAGCGCCCCGAGAGCCTGCTCTACGAGCCGGACAGCCGCTTCCCGACCGGCTGGCGCCTGGGTGGATTGATGTGGGTCATACCGATCACGCTCGAGCCGCTGCCGCCGGATGGCTTCCCCGGCCTCGAGGATCCGTGGCATTACCACGACGGCCTCTGCCTGTGGAACAGCGGCAACAGTGTCGCGCAGAACTGGACACAGGTGCAGTGCATGGCCCAGTCAGGCAATCCGGTATGGATCGAGAAGGCAGGCTGGCTCGTACACCTGTGGGCCTTCGTGACCAACAAGACCGGAAGATTCGTCGAAGTCAACAACGACTTCTAGCCGGAACATCGACGCATGACGAAAGGGCCGCCCATCGGGCGGCCCTTTCTGTTGTTATTCGGGTTTGCTACGCCAAACGCGCCTCGACCGCCGCATCGACATGCAGCGAGCCATCCTCGTGCGTGTAGAAGAGCCGCCCGAACGTCAGCCCGCGCTCGCGGAAGCGCGCCCCGCCGCCCTCGTGACGCTCGACGACGCACATCACGAGCGTCACGACGCACCCTTCTGCGAGCGCAAACTCTGTCGCCTGCATCGCCGCGCCGCCCTGCGTGACCGCGTCTTCGACGATCGCGACGCGGCGGTCGGGCCGAATCAGCGGCCCATCGTCCTCGGCAGCCGCTTGTCGCAGCCGCGCCTTATCCGAAGGGCCGTGATCCTTCGCTTCGGGGCGGCCGAAGAAGGTCGGGAGCACGGTGCCGTCATCCAGCGCCGCCTGTGCGACCGCATCGGCAATCGGGATGCAGCCCGCCGCCAGCCCGCCGACCGCCTCCGCGCCCGATGCGATGACGACCGGCGCCATGAGCCGCCCGATCGTGCGCGCATACCGCGGATGCAGCGCGACGCCCTTCAGGTCGAGATAGTAGTTGCTGTAGCCGCCGGAGTTGAGGCGCACGGGCGTCTCATGGATCGACAGGCAGTGCCGTTCGATGGCTAGCTTCAGCGCATTCAGGTCATCGCGAGGGGATGTCATGCGACGTCACTTTAGCGCACGCGCTGCGGTGCGGAAACGCCCTCACCCGGTGATCCGGAACACCGGATGGTCCGGCGCGATGCGCACCAGATCCTCCTCCGGCGCATCCGGGCCAACGCCGCCGAAGAATTGGCCGGCCTCCCACTTCCAACGCCTCAGATACTCCCGCAGGAGCGCGGCCTTCTCGGAGTCTGGCAACTCTTCGACCTTGATGGACTCTGTGCGGCGGCCGACCCGCAGCTCGCCGCCGCCGGCGACGCGAATGTTGCGCACCCACTGCGTGTGCCCTCGCGGCGCGACGAGGTAACGCGCGCCTTGGAAATCCATGACGTTGACCGGCGTCGTGCGCATCTCGCCGCTCTTGCGGCCACGGACGGCCAGCACGCGGGAGCCCCAGAGGCTTAGCCCCAGCCTCGTGACCAACGCCACCAGCGGATTGAAGACCTTCTTGGTGAACCAGTCAGGTCGCTGATAGCGTGCCATGCCGCCTCCTTCGTTCGCCGGCGCCGAATCCGCCCCGGCGACGACAACGATTGTCGCACACGCAGGCGTATACTGCGCCACCATGACTCATACGACGCTTGTCACGGGGACCCTCGCCTCGCTCGAAGGGGAACTCGCCGCCGC
>JANPBN010000622.1:0-5982 GCA_031430415.1 Dehalococcoidia bacterium | reverse complement strand
CTGCTGCGGCGGCCGGAAGACGTTGCGGAACGTCGGCGACCAGCGATTGAACGTGCACACCGTCACGTTGATTACGAGAAAGCCGAGCGCGAACACGAACCAGCGCGCCTGGAACACCGAGAACAGCCCCAGCCGGTACATTGTGTCCGTCAGCGGCCCGAAGGTGTCGCGTTGCGTATCGAGCCACACCGTGATCGCCGCGTCGTTCCCGCGCATCGCTTCCGGCACCTGGGGGATGAGCACGCCCAGCAGCCCGACCGCCGCCAGAGTGCCGATGAAGAACACCGCAAACCGAACCGATGTCAGCAACCGCCAGATCGGCGCGAACGCGTCGAACGACGGCCGCTGCCTCGTTGCGGCGGTGCCCGCGCTAGCCATCGGCCCGGCCCTCGAGGATCATGGGAGGATCGTCTCCAGTTTGTCCCGCAGCGTCTCCCGCGTCAGCGGCCCAAGCGCCCGCTCCCGCACGATGCCGCTCTCGTCGAGAAAGTAGGTGGCCGGGATCCCCTCCACGGGCCCGCCGATGCGCCAGCTGTCTCCGACCTGCCCGCTTCGATCGATCACTACGGGGAACTCCATGCCGAACTCGCGCACGAACTCTCGCACCTGTGCATCGTTTTCCTGCAGATCGATGGCCACGACGACCAGTCCGTCGTCGCGCCGGTCATTGTATGCCGCGACGATCTCTGGCATCTCTTCGCGGCACGGCGCGCACCACGATGCCCAGAAGTTGACCAGCACCGGCTTCCCGCGCAGGTCGCTCAGCCGCAGTTCGCCGCCGTCCGGCGTCTGCAACAGGAAGTCCGGCGCCGCCCGGCCAATGTCGCTCGACACCGCTCGGCCCGTCGTATTCGCGCCGTCCGGCAGCGCCACCGTGCCGTAGCCGCCTGTATCGACCCCGCCGCCGCGCTGCCGCTCGACGACCAGCAGCGTGCCGACGATCGCCGCGACGATCAGCACCGGCAGCACGAGACTGCGTGCCGCGCCCCGCCACTCGCGCCGGTTTTGCGGCCGCTCCTCGACGCCGGAGACGTCATCGAGCGGGATCGCGTTCGGGTCGTCGCTCATGTCAGTCCAGTTGCTCGAACACGTGCGCGTAGATCGCCCGCACCTCTGCCGGCAGCAATCC
Organism: Dehalococcoidia bacterium; assembly: GCA_031430415.1. Lineage (GTDB taxonomy): Bacteria > Chloroflexota > Dehalococcoidia > DSTF01 > JACRBR01 > JANPBN01. Next base: position 4,853 of record JANPBN010000622.1, on the reverse strand, counting down.
CGCGCCCAGGAACGTATCGCCGGTGCGCAGCTCCCAGTGCAGGTGATTCTCCTGCCCAGGGTTCGACAGCGACTCCGGGGTGCCCGAATCGCCGATCATCCCGACCGCCTGCCCCTGCGCCACGCGCGCCCCTACGACAACCTCCGGCGGAATGCCGGACAGATGCGCATAGCGCGTGACGATGCCCTTGCCGTGATCGATCCACACCTGCCGCCCGCGAAAAAGATCGAGCACGTCGAAATCGTTCGCGCCTCCCGCGGCAATACGCTCGTTCGCCGTTGCGAGTTCTTCCTGGGTCAGGTCGGTGTAGCCCACATCGGCCCGCACGATGATCCCGTCCTTCGCCGCCAGCGTCGGGGTGCCAGGCTCGATCGTCGCGCAGTTGTCGTACGCATAAAAGTCCACGCCCTCGTGGACGCCGCCCCGGTACACGCGAGGCGCATTCGGCATCAGCTGATCGCCCTCGGGCAGGCAGCCGCCCGCGACGGGGAACATGAAGTTCCGGAACACCGTCAGATCCGGAGGCTCGGGGGTGGCCGTCGCGGTCGGAGGCCCAGCCGTCGGTGTCGCGCTGTTTCCCGACGCGCCACCGCAGGCGCCGGACAACACCGCCGCACAAACAACCACAAACGGCACGATGCCACGGCGAATCTCCAAGCGAACCTCGTCTTTACAGTGCGAGTGGGGTGCCCCTCAGGATATCAGGCACTCAACACGTTCCCGGGCCTGTTGTCCTTCGTCCCCGTTGTTCGCCGTCTGCGCTGGCCATACAATCACGGCATGCTTGACGCCATCGTTCTCTGGCTCCACCTCCTCGCCGCCGTCGTCTTCATCGGTCCGCAGATCTTCCTCGCCGCAGTCGCCATGCCCGCCCTCCGCTCACTCGAGGACGCGAAATCGCGCCAGCAAGCCACCCGCGCCATCACGCGAGGCTTCGGCGCACTTGGCGGCGCCGCGCTGGCGCTGCTCCTCATCACGGGCATCTACAACTACTACCAGTACGACCAGTTCGTCGATAACGACCTCTTCCCGCGCTACTTCATGACGATGCAGATCAAGCTCACGCTCGTCACCATCGTCATCATCCTCACCGCCCTGCACGGCGCCGTCTTCGGCCGCCGCCTGCAAGCCCTGCAGGAGTCCGGCGCGTCCGAGGCTGAACTCGCGACCGCCCGCCAGCGCTCGATGATTGCATCAATCGCCACGCTCGTTGTGTCCGTCGGGATCCTGTTCGCCGCCGCGCTCCTCAGTTCCGACTGGTCGAAAATGTAGCTGGCGGCAGCCGCGTGGGGGCAGTGTCTAATCTCGCAGCGGAACGATCCGGAAGATCCGTACTCGGCCGTCGAAGCCGAGAAGGTTCTCCTCTGCTTTCGGCCACGCGTAAACATCGAATTGAATCGCGAACGAGAACTCATCGATGATCAGGGTCAGGAAGCGATCGCCCCATCGGTTCGCTGTCGCGACAACCGAGAATCCGGCGCCATCTCTGGGATGGGGATCATCGATGAGGATGTTGAGTCGCAGGTCCCATGCGCGCCGAAGTTCAGCGGGGAATCCGTCGACGATCTCCCGTAGATCAGCCGCCAAGTCGATCTTGTACGCCACGCTCGCGTGATGCCTCCGATGGTGCGCCGTGAGCGGTGCGACTCTCTCGCAATGAATCCAGCGTGTCGGGATCATTGGCGATCGTCTGAGCGCGCGTTTGCCGCTCCGCCGGAGAACGTGTGCGATCGCGAACAATCCGAAGCGCCGGCGGCTCGGCCGCGCGGCGATCGGTATCACGGGCCTCACGCCCTACTAGGCGGGAGCGACCAAAGATAGACCGTATGCCCGAGACCAATCCCATGAGCAACTGCTCCACGGCGATGCCGAGTCGAGCCCGCACGGTGCGGGTCGTCGCTGCGACGTCCGTTGCAGTTTACGCGATCCCGCGGGTCCGCCCGTGAGTTGTGCCCACGGAGCCCATCGTTCAAAGTGATCGTCCACCGTACGTGGTCACAAACCAACAAGGAGGATTCCCATGGTATCCAACGTCCTCGTCACCACCGGCTGGGTCGCCGACAACCTCGACAAGGTCAAACTCATCGAGGTCGATGTCGACACCGCCGCCTACGATGAAGGTCACGCACCCGGCGCCGTCGGCTTCAACTGGACGAGCCAACTCCAGGACCAGGTTCGTCGCGACATCATCACGAAGGAGGCCCTCGAAGAACTGCTGAGCGCGGCTGGCGTCAGCAACGGCGACACCGTCGTCCTCTACGGCGACAACAACAACTGGTTCGCCGCCTACGCCTTCTGGTTGCTCGAGATGTACGGCCACAAGGACGTCAAGCTGATGGACGGTGGCCGCAAGAAGTGGGCCGAAGAGGGCCGCGCCATGACCAAGGACGTCCCCTCGCCCGCGAGGGCTGCGTACACGGCGCAGGCGCCGGACCTCGCACTCCGCGCGAAGCGCGACCAGGTGCTCGCTGCCCTCGGCGACGTCAGGAGTGCGATGGTCGATGTCCGCTCCGCCGCCGAGTACAACGGCGAGATCATGGCGCCTCCCGGGCTGCCCGAGACCGCGCAGCGCATGGGGCACATCCCCGGCGCCGCGAACGTGCCATGGGCGCAGGCCGTGCGTGAAGACGGCACCTTCAAGTCGGTCGAAGAGCTCGAAGCCCTCTACGCTCCCAAGGGCGTGACGAAGGACAAGGAAGTCATCGCTTACTGCCGCATCGGCGAGCGCTCCTCGCACACTTGGTTCGCGCTCAAGCACCTGCTCGGCTACGAGAACGTCCGCAACTACGACGGCTCCTGGACCGAATACGGCAGCCTCATCGACGTCCCGATCGAGAAGTAGCCGTCACTGCCGAATGATCACGAAGGGCGCTCCAATCGGAGCGCTCTTCGCCTGTCGGATACTAGATCAGTCGACCCCCCTTCCCTCGCTGCCCCCGCGAAGCGTGCGGGTCAGGGAAGGGGCCGGGGGTTAGGTCCCGCTCCCCCGCCGCCGCACTGGTTCCTGATCCGCCGATCCTCCATCATGGAAGCGGAGGGCGCATGTCCGATCTCTTGAAAGTCGCATATCGCCGGGCGCTCCAGGCCGCCGACCCGTCGCTCGTCCAGCTCTGGTTCGATGCGGCCGTCATCGATCGCTACCGCGGCGACGCCGGCTTCCAGGTCATCCGCACCAACAGCGCCGGCCGCGTCCGCAAACAGGGCGGCTGGTACATCGACTGCGGCATCGCCCCCGACGAGGCGACCGTCCACGTCTCCTGGCAGGCCATCTCCGCTGTCCTCCCGGAGGACGACCGCGCACACTGGGCAATGCACGCCGCGCAGCCATCCGGCGTCAGCGAAAACTTCATCCGCATGCAGATCTCACCCGGGAGCTGCTTCGACGATGGCGATGTGAGGGCGTGGTAGATGGTCTTTCGCGGCACGAACGACGGCGAACTCAATGTCATCAGCGGCGATGACGGGGAAGAGGAGAGCGGCGAAACCTTCGGCCTCTTCGAGCCCGGCCAGAACTGCGACGTCTGCAGCGCCGAGGAGGGCCGCGTCGGCCTCGACCCGACGTGCCGCGGCGCCTACGACGGCGACCCCGTCCTCTACGGCTACAACTGTCTCGCCGAAGGACTGAAGAAGCACTGGTCCGCGCTCGAAGGCGCCGCGATCATCGCCGAGCCCTTCGCCGAATACAGCGCCCACTACTACTATCGCCTCGACGAGATGCCCGCATACAGCTTCGTCCGCCAGGATGTCGAGGCGCTTTCGTGGCTGATGCTCTCGATCGGTGGGCCGTGCGCCCGCTGCGGCGAACAGAGCCACAACGCCTGGCTGACGCCCGCCTTCATCGATGAGCGCCTCCCCGAAAACGAACCCGTCTTCCGAGGCCTCGATGGCGACATCGAGCATCTCTGCAACGACTGCACCGCCACCGCGCTCGCCCAGATCTATCGCGAGATGGAACTGCCGCTCATCACCGTCGAACTGCCGCGCAGCGCGATGGGCGTGCTCATGCCCACCGGGGAGTGATGCCGCTCACGTTGCCGCAATCCATGATCGATGAGATGATCGCCCACGCCCGCGAGGACGCCCCGGACGAGTGCTGCGGCATCATCGCTGGCGACGCCGATGGCCGTGCGACGAAGCTCTACCGCGCCATCAACGCCGAGCACTCACCCTACCGCTACAGCGTCGATACGAAGGACCTGCTCCGCATCCACAAAGATGCCGACTCCAACGACTGGGAGTTCCTCGTCATCTATCACTCCCACACCCACACCGAGGCCTACCCCTCGCCCACCGACATCCGCCTCGCCGCCTGGCCCGATGCCTACTACATCCTCGTCTCTCTGATGGACGAGTCCGCCCCCGTCGTCCGCGCCTTCCGCATCACCGAAGGCCTCGTCGAAGAATCCCCCATCGCACCCGCCTGACGCCCCGGCAGAACTCGACGAAAACTCCCCTCGCCGCGGCGCGGAGAGGGGCTGGCCGCGGCCCCGGGGGCCGGGGCCCTCGCGGGGGGTGAGGTCGCGGCGTGGCCGCCAAGCCCCCCGCGTGAGCCGTCGCCCGCGCGAAACGGCCCCCTCGTCCCCACGCCCGATGTAACGACGCCCAACCAACCCCGTTGTAGTTCATGTCGAAGGAGGCGGGGCCTTCGGCAAAACCTGCGGACGGCGGCAGCAATGCCGCCTCCGTTCGTTTTTCGGAGGCCGTAGGCCGGAGACCCCGCTCCGCGGGACGAAGGCCCCGCGCGCCCAGCCAATGATCTCGCTCATTCCCCTTGCCCCTCTCCACTTCGTGGAGAGGGTGGCCCATAGGCCGGGTGAGGTCTCGCAGCGCAGCGAACATCCCGCTTCCCGCTT
>JANPBN010000621.1:0-4215 GCA_031430415.1 Dehalococcoidia bacterium | reverse complement strand
GGGCGTCATGCTGTACGAGGTTACGGACGTGCGCGTGCTGCTGTTCGTGTTTCCGAACGTGTTTGAGTTCTTCTATCTGTTCAACGCGGCGCGACTCTCGTTCGCGCGGACGTACGTGATGACGGTCCGCCGCTGCGTGCTGTGGATCGCGGTACTGCTCGTGCCGAAGCTGGCGCAGGAGTACGCGCTGCACTCTGCGGAGTGGCTGGATCAGTGGGTGGCCGCCGACATCATCGAGGCGGCATTTCGGGCGGTGACCCCGGGCTGAGACCGCGCGCTCGGTCTCGCCTCTCGTAGCGAAGCGAAGATGCAGCTCCGCTATACCGCTTCCCGACTCTCGCTTCTACAATGACGCCATGCTCATCGGATTGATCGGCGACACGCACTATCCGGAGGCCGGGCCGCTGTGGGATGAGGCGTACGACGCGCTTCAGGGCGTGGACCTGATCCTGCATGCGGGTGATCTGCATGTCGTCGAGGTGCTGGACTGGCTCGAGGAGCGCTGTGGCGTGCCGGTGCTGGGCGTGCGGGGCAATGGCGACGACGGAGGCGGAGGCAGGCCGGTGTGCCCGGAGGATCCGCGTCTGCGTCCGGTGCAGGTGCTGGATCACGAGGGGGTGCGCATCGGCATGGTGCACGACTCGACGCTGCCACCGCCGGAGCATGAGACGTCTGGTACACCGCCGCATCGCACGCTTGAGATGGTGATGGATCACTATTTCGGCGGGCCGGTCGATGTGTTCATCCATGGCGATACGCATGTGCCGGAGGTGGAGGAGCGGCGTGGTGTGCTACTCGTGAATCCGGGGAGCCCGACGTTTCCGCGCAACCTGACGCGCCGGTTGGGCACGGTGGGATTCCTGGAGGTCAGCGAAGGCGCGACGCGGGCGTGGATCCATTCCTTGGAGGCGTGACGCGTGAAGCGGGACCGCTTTCGGCGCCTACGGCCCGTTTCCGGATCGCAGCGCGCGTTCGATCGCGCGCTTCGTCGTGGCGTTCGGTGCGCGCTCGATGCGGATGTCGTCGCAGCCGACCCATGATGCTGCGCCGCGCAGCGCCGATGCGATCGCGGCGACGGACTCCGGCGTGCGCTCGTCGAGGGCCAGCGACCGGGCGACGAGCGTGCGGCCTTCGCGCGCGGGATCGACGTAGCCGATGATGCGGTCTTCGACGAGCAGCGGCATGGTGAAGTACCCGCGCAGGCGCTGATCCTTCGGCGTGTAGGCCTCGAGCTTGAAGGCGAAGCCGAACAGGCGCTCGGTGCGTTCGCGTTCCCAGACCAGCGAGTCGAACGGCGACAGCAGCGTCGTCCGGTGCGCCTCTCCGCGCGCAGCGACGAGCGCGTTCGTATCGGCGAATGCGGGTTCGGCCCAGCCCTCGACTTCCGCCGGGACGAGGCCGGCGGTGGCGATCGCGTCGTCGAGCAGAGCCTTCGCGTTCTTGGCGGCGCCCATCCAGCTTGTCTTGAGGCGGAAGTATCCGGTGATGTCGCGGCGCGTGGCGATGCCGAGGGCGCGCGCCGAGAGCTGCACGAGGTGGCGATAGCACTCGGCGTCGGAGAGGTCGGCGTGGCTCGCGAGGGCATCCGGCAGCGCGCGCTCGGGGAGGTCGTAGACGCGGCGCCAGGCCGTGCGGTTCGCGACGATGACATCGCCGCGGGCGTAGAGGGCTTCGAGCGCGCGCTTGCTGGCGGACCAGTTCCACCATCCGCCGGGGCCGTCGCGTCCGCCGCCTTCGAGGTCGCTGACCGAGATCGGGCCTTCGCGCAGGTGCGCGAGGACATCGCGATAGGCGCGGCCCTTGACGGCGGGGTATCGTGCGCGAAACGCGCGCCGGCGGAACGCAAAGTACGGCCAAAGATCGATCGGAAGGATGCAGGCGGCGTGCGCGAGGTACTCAAACGCAGGCGCCGGCGCGCCCCAGTACGCGGCCTCGACAGTGGCACGAGGGATCGCGCCGAGACGCGCATACGGCACGAGTTCGTGCGAGCGCGCGAGGACCGAGATCGTGTCGAGCTGCACCGCGCCGGTGCGTCGCAGCACGTCGTCGACGGTCGCCTGAGCGCGCGGCGGCGCGAGCAGTCCCTGCGCTCGGAGCGCGATGGTGCGCGCCTCGGCGCGGCTGATGGCGAGCGGAGCGGCCGTAGGCGGTGGGGTTGATCGTGTCATCGAGGCATCATTGTACGATGAGGGATCTTCGTTTCGCTGCGAGGAGCGATCCCGCTCAGCAGTGGCACAGTGGAGCTGCATCTTCGAGATCTCGCTTCGCTTCGAGCGATGGGCGACGTGTGAGGAGTGGGTGATGAGCGACGAGACGCGAGAGATGGAGCCGGTAGCGGAGCGTCCGGGGATCGTGGCCGGGTACGGCATCAGCACGGCGGCGGAAGGGATGCTGGCGTGGGCGTGGGCGTCGGAGCAGATGGCCGCGTCGCGGAACTACTGGCTGGCGACGGTACGACGTGATGGGCGGGCGCACGTCGCGCCGATCTGGGGCGTGTGGCGCGACGCTGCGCTTTGGTTCGGGACGGATGCGGTGTCCGTGAAAGGCCGTAACCTGGCGGCGTCGACGGAAGTGACGGTGCATCTCGAGAGCGGCGACGTCGTCGTGATCATCGAAGGCGCGGTGGAGTCCGTCGCGGCGCCGGCGGTGGTCGATGACGCGTACGCCGCGAAGTACGATGGTGTGCGTCTGAGCGCCGCGCCCGGTGAGGCGCTGATCTATCGGCTACGGCCGCGGATAGCGCTCGGCTGGCTCGAAAAGGACTATCCGAACACGGCGACCCGGTGGCGGTTCGTGTAAGTCTCGGCGCTCAGTTCTCGATGCTCCTTTGTCGGTCGCTACCGCGCGTTGCCGCGGCAGATCGGCGCGCGGAGGATGCGGAGGGCGTCGTCGAGATCGATGTCACCGTCGTGGTCGATGTCGTACTTCGCCTTGTAGCCGCGCGCGCCTCGGTCGCCGCGCTCTGCACCCATGCGCCGGACGATGCCGATGAGCAGGCTGATGCGCTGACCGAGTGTTGCGCACGGCACGGGCGCCGATGTCGCGGTTGCGGTGGGCGTGCTCGTCGATGTGGCACTCGATGCGGGTGTGGGCGTGGTCGTCGCGGTGCTGGTGGTGGTCGGTGGCGGCGTGGACGTGTTTGTCCGCGTGCTACTCGGCGGCGCGGCGGTGCTCGACGGTGTCGGCGTGTCAGTCGCGGTTGGCACCGCGGTCGGGGTATTCGTCGGTGAGTTCGTCGCACTCGGGAGGGGGATGAACGTCGAGGTTGCGGTGGGCGTGAACGTCGGCGTGTAGGTCGCCGTGCCGTCGACGGTGGGCGTGATTGTTGGTGTGTAGGTTGCCGTGCCGTCGATGGTGGGAGTGAACGTCGGCGTGTAGGTCGCTGTGCCGTCGACGGTGGCCGTGCTCGTCGGCGACGGCGTGGGCGTCAGCAGGTTGTCGAGCACGGTGATCTCGATCAGGCCGCCGGCGGTCGCGTTGGCGTACGGGTCGAGAGTGCTGTCGATACGCCCGGCCGACTGGAACACCCCGCTCTGCGACTTGCTGCAGATCAGTTCTGGGATCCCGATGCCGTCCTCGCCGAAGTCGAAGGTGGAGATCTGCGGCAGCAGCACACCCGCGAGCGCTGACGGAACGCCTGAGCCGCCTTCAAAGTACGGGTGCTCCCACGACGTGAGCGCGCCCGTCACAGGCACGCCCGTGTCGTCGAGAACGCGCACGAAGGCGACGGCCTCGGTGGTCGCGGCGCTGCCGTTGCGGGCGGCCTCGTCTGCATCGAAGGGGAGGGCGCCGAGGGTGCTCTCGGCCGTGATGCCGGCGCAGGACGTGGCGCCCTTCTCGATCGTGTACTTGCCGCCGACGTACGAGACATCGATGCTCGTGGCGGGGCCGGTGACCTGGAACGTGAACGTCTGCGGGACGCCGTTCTGCGTCGCAATCACGTTCACGGGGCCGCGATAGGCCTGGTCGGAGATGAACACATAGGCGGCGACAAGGCGATCGCCCTCGGTGGCGACGTTAGCATCGCAGTCGGGGTCGCCGCTGACGCCCGGGACGTAGTCGTCGCAGGCGTACGACGCGCCCTCGATTGTTCCGTTCGTGCCGAGGATGGTGCCCTGGTCCGTGGCGAACGTTACGGGCGCATCGTCGCTAACGAATGCCAGGACGAGCATGTTGATGCCGTAGCGCGTTTGGTCGGCGTCGCGATCGATCTTC
>JANPBN010000620.1:0-2035 GCA_031430415.1 Dehalococcoidia bacterium | reverse complement strand
TGTGACGCATGTCGCCGCGAAGGCAGCGTTTTCTAGGACGCGTGCGCACCATGATCATCCTCATCACCGGCATGTCTGGCACCGGCGAGTCGACGCTGATCGCCGCGCTCGCCGCGCGCGGCCACGCCGCCGTGGATCTCGATGCCCCGGCGTACTCGGAGTATCGCCAGACGCCCGACGGTCGCGAGTGGCGGAGTGCCAGCCGCGCCTAGCGGTAAGCTTGTTTTGTGAACTCTGATCTAAGCCTCGGCATAGCCGAACCGTGTCCGCTGTGCGGTTCTGATCGGGTGCGCTGGCGACGCCGCCGCGCCACCGACGTTCTCCTCACCTGGTTGCGTTCGTTCGTCGAATGGTTCTGGGGTGGCATCCGGGCCCAAGCGCGTAGCGACTATCGCGACGACGCCATCTTAGGACAGTCGTCCATCGACAACGCATCGCTCAACGACGCGCCCGAGGTGCAGGCGGAGATCCACGAAGCGAACACGGGAGCCAAGACGCCGCGTCGATTCTGGCGGTGTGACGCATGTCGCCGCGAAGGCAGCGTTTTCTAGGACGCGTGCGCACCATGATCATCCTCATCACCGGCATGTCCGGCACCGGCAAGTCGACGCTGATTGCGGCGCTCGCCGCGCGCGGCCACGCCGCCGTGGATCTCGATGCTCCGGCGTACTCGGAGTATCGCGACACGCCCGACGGTCGCGAATGGATGTGGCGCGAGGAGGCCGTCGATGCGCTGCTGCGCGCGAGCTATAGCCCGCTGTTCGTCAGCGGATGCGCCTCGAACCAGGGACGCTTCTACCCGATGGTCTCTCACATCGTCCTGCTCACCGCGCCGGTCGACGTCATGCTCGACCGCCTGGCGACGCGCACCACCAACGACTACGGCAAGCGGCCCGGCGAGGTCGAGGAAGTGCTCGAGAACACGCGCGCCGTCGAGCCGCTCCTTCGGCAGCGCGCCACGCTCGAACTCGACACTACGGCGCCGATAGAGGACACGCTCGCTCGCCTCATCGCGCTTGTCGCCGAGTGACCCGAGCCTCGTCGGGCGGGCGTCGCGTTGGCTGCGCGGCCAGCGCGGCGGCGATTAGCGGGCTTCGTCGGCGATGATGCGGCCGGCGGCGTGCGGTTCGATCTCGGGCACGTCGTCGTCGAGCGCCGCCTGCACGACTTCGACGAGGTCTTCGGCGCTCCGTACTTCGTGCAGACAGATGTCGGCGTCGATGTAGCCGTCGGTCTCGCGATGCTTTCCGCCGTGGAGGATGACGATGCGAAGGTGCCCGCCATCGGCGGCGCGAATCTGGGCGACGACCGCGGCGATCGCGGCGTTCTCCGCCGTCGAGTTCACGATGAGGACGCGCGGGCGGGGCTCGGCGCGGAGCGCGAGCTGGGCTTCTTCGAAGGACGTGACGCGGACATTGCGGAGACCGGAGTCGCTGAGAAACCACGACATCAGCTTCTGGCGCGGTTCGATGTAGTCGAACACGACGATTTTCTCTGACATGCTGTCAGTATCGGCCACACCGAACGCCGCGTCGAGTTACGAAACCATATACAGCGGAAGGCATCCGTCGCGTTCCGCGAGGGCATAGCGGCTTCTGCACGGGGAAGGTGCCGCCGCGCGTCAAGCGGCGGCTCAGTTCGGCACCAGCACCGGGACGTTCATGATCATGCCCTGGCGCGGTGAGTGGTGGCCTTCGTCTTCATCGTGTGCCGCGATCCACGAGAGGATCGCCTCGCGCACGTTCTCCGTCAGTTCATCGAGCGTTTCGCCCTGTGAGACGCACCCTTCGAGGTCGAGCACCTCGGCCCAATAGCCGCCCTCGTCCTCTTCGCCCGGATGTACGCGAACGGTAAAGACCATCTCGACGCCGGACTCTGCCGTATCGCTGCGTCGCTTGTCAAAGAAGGTCAATGAACTCCTCCTCGGTCAGTCCGGCGAGCTTGATCTGATGCCGAAGCAGGCGGTCCGAGTTCCAATCGTACCACTGTGCCCCGTGACCCGGCGGACAAACAGGAGTGGCCTCCTCGCGGAGCC
>JANPBN010000619.1:0-3824 GCA_031430415.1 Dehalococcoidia bacterium | reverse complement strand
GGGGCGAGTTGGACATCGAACACCGTTCGCGTCGACGTCTCGAGGGACTGCGAACCTTCGTTGAAGCGGAGAAACGATGTCTGGACGGGCACGGACACGCCGTTGCTCAGCGCGAGAATCGCCGCGCCTTGCACCGCATGCAGTACAGCCATCCCGGCGTTGACCCAGCGCAGCCTGTTCCACCGCCGAACGTCGTTCACGATACTTATGCCCTCCACTCACAAAACGCTGGCTACGTTACCCCACCGGATACGCAACGGCGATCTCAATCGCGGCGGAGATCGGATCGCCTGACAGGAGCATCGCGCCACAGGTATCGGCGATCGGCTGGGTCGCACCCGCGCCGGCTATAGCGACGCGAGCGGACTTCGAGATCTCCTGTAGGGACGCACTCATCGTGGCGAAGTTCAGGGGATCCGGTGACGCCAGGACGACGAGCGCGGGCATCATGCTTTCGACCGCATGGACGAGATCGTTCGAGGGCGTTCGCGCTCCCAGAAAGGTGATCCGCCAGCCGCGGTTGCCGAGGGCGATCCCCAGCATCATGAGCGGAATGTCGTGTTCTTCGTCGGGCGGGCAGGCAAGGAGCGCGCGCGGCCCGCTGCCGTCTTCCCAGCCGCGCGAAAGTCCGCCCAACCGCCGGCGGATGAGGTGGCTGGCGAAGTGCTCCTGCGCGACGGTGAGCTGACCCTGCTGCCAAAGCTGGCCGATCTCGCGGAGTACGGGCAGAAACACCGATCGCATCACGGTTTCGGCGTCGAACTCCATGAGGAGTTGGTCGATCGAGCGATGTGCCTCGGTTTCATCGAACGAAAGGAGCGCGATCCGCAAGGCGCTCGCTCGGCGCTCGAACAACGAAGGCGCCACCCCGGGCCCTTCGACCACAGCGATTGGCCCACGCAGAATCTGCTGCGCCGCCTCGCTTGCCGATGTGCCTTCGGCCAGGAGGGCCTTCATCGCCCGTATTCGCGTCGCGTCGGAGGCTGAGTACAACCTGAACCCGCCCTCAGAGCGTTTCGGGGCGAAGAGGTGATACCGCCGTTCCCACGCCCTAAGCACCTCCGGAGTGACACCGGTCCGGCGGCTGAGTTCACCTATTCGAATCAGCGCATCGCTTGTCATGAGGGCATCATACAGGGTTTGTTCAGAAATATCTAGACAAACCCTTGACCTGCACGACAGGACTCTGTACAGTCTCTGTACAAGGTAGATAAAGGCGCCAGGGCGGTCCTGGAGCCTCAGAGACAACACAGGAGGAAGCAAGGAATGAAGAAGCTCATCGCACTTGCAGCCATCGGAGGGGCAGTCGCGATAGCGTTCGCGGCGTTCGCCTCAGGAGCGTCCGCGGCGGACACGGCCCGTGTGCGGGTCGTCCACGCATCGCCGGACGCGCCCGCGGTCGACGTGTACGCAGACGATGCGAAGGTGCTCACGAACGTCCCGTACAAGGGTTCGTCGGACTATCTCTCGGTGCCCGCAGGCGCGCACAACTTCAAGGTCTTCGCGACGGGCGCAAACCCGGCTTCGGATGCGCCGGTGATCGATGCGGACGCCACGCTTGAGGCCGGTAAGGACTACACCGTCGTCGCCATCGGCAAGCTCGCCGACATCAAGCCGCTGGTACTCGTCGACAACAACGCCGCGCCGGCAGCCGGGAAGGCCCATGTGCGCGTCGTGCACGCATCGCCTGACGGGCCTGCCGTCGACATCGCCGTGAAGGGCGGGGCGGTTCTCGTTCCGAACCTGGTGTTCGGCAAGGATGCTGGCCCGCTGCCGGTAGACGCCGGAACGTATGACCTCGAGGTCCGCGCCGCCGGGACGACCACGGTTGCGCTTCCGGTCAACGGCGTCACGCTGACAGCCGGCAAGATCTACACCATCTTCGCGGTCGGTCTTCTGAACGGCACGCCCAAGCTTGAGGCGCTGCCTGTCGTCAACGATCCGGCACCGGCTCCGGCACCGGCGACGGCCCCCGCGACGCAGCCGGCTGCGAGTGGCGCGCTGCCGTCAGCCGGCACTGGCCCGGATAGTGGTAGCGGCACCGGGCTGTCGCTGCTCCTCGGCATCCTCGCGGTTGCCGGTTTTGGACTGGCGGGAGCGGGGACGCTCGCCGCGTCGAAGACGCGGAGCTAATCACCTCGATGTGAGCGAGGGGCGGGCCGCTCGTGCCCGCCCCTCGCTCGCTCGCAACACACCACCAAGAGAGGTACGTCCATGCACGTGTTCATTGCCGGTAGCACAGGGTTCATCGGCCGGGCGCTCGTTCTGCGCCTGCGCCGCGACGGTCACCACCTTACGGCCTGGGTTCGTGATGAAGCGCGCGCGAGGAGCCGCCTCGGCGCAGAGATCGATCTCCTGCCGATCAGCGGTGATGATGCTGCGATGCGGGAAACGTTGGCATCATGCGACGCGGTGGTCAACCTCGCGGGGGAGCCGCTTATCGGACGCTGGACGACGCGACGCCGCGCGCAGATCGTCGAAAGCCGCGTCCAGCTCACGGAACGTATCGTCCGCGCGATGGAGCAGACAGCGAACAGGCCCACTGTGCTCATCTCAGGCAGCGCTGTGGGGTACTACGGCGACCGTGGTGATGAGGTCCTCGCGGAGGACAGCGCACCAGACGACGACTTCCTCGGCAACCTGTGCCAGGACTGGGAACGTGCGGCCTTGCGTGCGGAGGACTTCGGCGTGCGTGTCGTTGCGCTTCGCACCGGGATCGTCCTCGGACGCGACGGGGGAGCGCTGAGCAAGTTGATGCCGCCGTTTCGACTCGGACTGGGCGGGCCGATCGGATCGGGGCGACAGTACATGCCATGGATCCACCTGCACGATCACGTGGAGATCGTGGCCAAGGCCCTGGGAGACGCCCGCTACACGGGGCCGGTCAACGCCACGGCGCCTTCTCCCGTGACGAACAAGGAGTTCGCCAAGGCGTTGGGACGCGCGCTGCACCGACCTGCGTTTGCGCCGTTGCCTGGCTTCGTCCTGAAGGCTGCGCTCGGCGAGGCCGCAAGTGTGCTCCTTACGGGACAACGAGCCGTGCCAGAGAAGCTCGACCGTCTCGGGTTCCCGTTTCAGTACGAGGTGCTTGATGCAGCGCTCACCGACATCGTCGGGCAGGCGTCCGAGGTCGAGATCCATGCGGCGGCAGCGTCGTGATTGGCGAGATCGCGAGAACGGACTATCTGGCGCAACGACGTCCTCGCTACGAGCTTACGGCGCGCACCGTTGTATGCGCGCCGATTGCGGACGTGTTCGAGTTCTTCTCGCAACCCGAAAATCTGGGTGTCATGACGCCCGCAACAATGGGCTTCCGCATTACGGAACGAACCCGTGAAATGGGCGATGGGGCGCTCATCTCGTACAGGATCCGACTGGGACTCGTGCCACTGCGCTGGAAGACACGGATTGAGGCATGGGCCAGTGGCGCGCGCTTCGTCGATACGCAGATGAACGGGCCGTATCACTGCTGGTGGCACGAGCATCGATTTAGCGCGGACGGTCCGTCGCGGACGATCATGGAGGATCGCGTGCTCTATACGCCGCCACTTGGGCTCCTCGGTCGCATCGCCAACCACCTCTTCATCAAGCGCGCGCTCCGGGGCATCTTCACATTTCGGTCCGACGCCATCCGCCTGCGTTTCGGAACGGAAACTCCGTTGGCGGCGGTGCAGATCGCGTCATGAGTAACTCAGGCAACGCGCAAGCCCTATCGTCGGTCCCGACGCTCCGCATCGAGCCGGTGAATCATCAACCGGTGCGACCGGATCGGGACTACGTTCTGTACTGGATGACGGCGTTCAGGCGCACACGCTACAACTTCG
>JANPBN010000618.1:0-2230 GCA_031430415.1 Dehalococcoidia bacterium | reverse complement strand
TCGTGCTGTACGCCGAGGCGGATCACACGCTCACGCAGTGCGCCGAGGAGCTGGAGGAACTGTTGGCGTCATGGCTGCCGGCGCACGTGTCATCGGCGCCGCCGCGGAGTTTGAACTAGGGCGGCGGCGCGGCGGCCTGTTGCGTATAATCGCATCTCAGAGGGCGATCATGGATCTTCCGCGACTACTCGAGGCCGACACGACGTTCTTCACGATCATCGGGTACCAGATGAGCTACGTCGAGTTCTTCGGAACCGTGCTCAATCTACTCTCGGTCTGGCTCGTGTCCCGGCGGAGCATCTTAACGTGGCCCGTCGGAATTGTGGCGGTGGTACTGTTCGGGATCCTCTTCTACCAGCTAGAGTTGTATTCGGACGTCGTCGAGCAGATTTACTTCATCGTGACGGGCATCTACGGGTGGATCGCCTGGATGCGCCTTACGGGTCGTACCGCTTCGTCCAGTACGGCAATTGACATCGAGCGCTTGTCGCGTTCGGCCGTCGCCTGGTGCTTAGGGTTCGTCGCCGTCGGCGGGCTCGCGATGGGGGCGCTGATGGCGAACATCCATCAATTACTGCCGCGCATATTCGACCAACCGGCCGCGTACCCGTACGTCGATGCCATCACGACGGTGATGAGCTTCGCGGCGCAACTGCTCATGGCGCACCGCAAAGTCGAGAGCTGGGTGCTCTGGATCGTCGTCGATGTCATTGGCATTTGGCTGTATCACGCGCGCGGCGTCGACTTCATTTCACTGTTGTACGTCGTGTTCCTTGTGCTGGCGCTCAAGGGATTTTGGGATTGGTCGAGGCAGCTGCATACCTCTGCACTCGGCGGTGGCGACGTGGTGGCTGTTGTTGAGGTCGCCACGTGAAGCGGGGTGTTGTCATTGGAAAGTTCCTCCCGCCTCATCGCGGGCACAAGCACCTGATCGAAACCGCACTCGCCGAAGTGGATCATCTGAGCGTCATCGTTTGCCATCGGGAGGGCCAGGAGATCTCCGGCACGGAACGCGCCGACTGGCTCCGAATCATCCATCCGTCGGCCGAGATCCTTGTCGTTCCGGACACCCTCGATCCGGATGACTCCGCCGCCTGGGCCGATCTCACCGTCAAGACGTTAGGTCGGGCGCCGGATGTTGTGTTCACGTCTGAGTCATACGGAGACGCTTATGCGGCGTTCATGGGAGCAACACATCGGCTCGTCGATTTTGGTCGGGAGACTGTTCCCATCTCGGCGACAGCGATCCGGGCGAAGCCCCTCGCGTATTGGGAGTTTCTCGAGCCATGCGTCCGCGCCCACTTCGCGGTGCGCGTCGTGGCGATAGGCGCCGAGTCCACAGGCACCACCACCATCGCTTGTGGACTCGCCGAGCACTACGCGACGGCCTGGGTTCCTGAGTACGGTCGATTCTATTATGAGGGCCGACAGCCGTCGGATGAGCCGTGGCGCACCGATGAGTTCGTACATATTGCTCACCAGCAGAACGAGATGGAGGACAAACTTGCGGAGGCGTGCAACCGAATACTCGTGTGCGACACCGATTCGTTCGTGACCTCGATCTGGCATGAGCGATACGTCGGCCACGCCGCGGCAGAGGTTCAGGAAGCCAGCGTGGGTCGTCGCGTCGATCTGTACTTGCTCACCGGCGCCGATATCCCGTTCGTACAGGACGGCACGCGCGATGGGGAGCACTTGCGGGTGGCCTTGCACGAACGCTTCGAGTCAGCGCTTCAGGGCCGAGGCGTCCCGTACGTCATCCTCCGGGGCGGGCGTGAGGAACGGCTCAAGCGAGCGGTAGAAGCGTGCGACGCCCTCTTGACCCGCGGCGGGTAGCGCCGAAACGCGAAGGCCGAGTAACCATCATGCGAGGACGTCGCCGAGGACTTCGCGGACGAGGGAGTCGGGGACGTCGTCGCGGAGGACCGGGCGGCCCTCGGCTTCGAGCAGCACCCAGCGGATGCGCTTGCCGGCGATCTTCTTGTCGCGCGTGGTCGCGGCGAGAACGGCATCGACATCTACTCCGGGGACACGCAGGGGCAGGCTGAAGCGCTCGAAGATGCGAGCCTGGCGCTCGCCGATCGAGGCGGGCGTGACGCCGAGGCGGCGGCCGATCTCGGCGGCGGCCATCATGCCGGCGCTGATGGCTTCGCCGTGCAGTACGCGCGTGTAGCCGGTGACGGCCTCGATCGCGTGGCCGATGGTGTGGCCGTAGTTGAGGGTCGCGCGG
>JANPBN010000617.1:0-3078 GCA_031430415.1 Dehalococcoidia bacterium | reverse complement strand
CTGGCGGAGGCGTGCGCGCTCAGCGGCGTCAGCTTCGCCATGGCCTCGCCCGAGGGGTACAGCATCCCCGATCCGACGCTGCGCTTCATTCGTGAGAACGCCGCGCGCACCGGCGCGCAGATCGACACCTTCACCGCACCGGAGGACGCGGTCCGCGGCGCCGACGTGGTGTACACCGATGTCTGGGCGAGCATGGGACAAGAGGATGCCTACGCCGCGCGCAAGGAGGCCTTCACCGGCTACGCCGTCACGTCGCAACTGATGGCACTCGCGAACCCGAAGGCAATCTTCATGCACGATCTGCCGGCGCACCGCGGGGAAGAGGTGATGGACGACGTCATCGAAGGCGCGCAATCGGTCGTCTTCGATCAGGCCGAGAACCGGCTGCACGCCCAGAAGGCGATCCTCGCGCTCATCGCAGGCGATGCCGGCGATCTCGAGCAATAGCGACCCGATGGATGGACTGACGGACTTTCTCAGGGATAACTTCGGGCAGTTCGGCGCCTCGGCGGCGCTCGATGTCTTTCTCATCTGGCTGCTGTTCTTTTCGCTGCTCCTGCTCCTGCGCGGCACGACGGCGATGTCGGTGGTGCGGGGCGCGACGATCCTGCTCATCGTGGCGTTCATCCTCGGACAGATCTTCGACCTGCGGGTGCTCAACTTCCTGCTGCGAAACTCCTTCCTGGGACTCTTGATCGCACTGCCCGTCATCTTCCAGCAAGAGATCCGTCGCGCGCTGGAGCGGATCGGCCGGACGGGCGCCCGTGCGTTCGGATCGCGCACGGCGTACGACGAGACGCTCGGCGCGATCAGCACCGCGGCGGTGGAGATGGCGCGGTCGAAGACCGGCGCCCTCATCGTGATGGAGCGCGAAACGGGACTGCAGGAGTACACCGAGCGAGGCGTGCCCGTGGACGCCATTCCCTCGGCGGAACTGATCGAGAACATCTTCTTCCCCAACTCGCCGCTGCACGACGGCGCGCTCGTGATGCGCGGCGATCGCGTCGTCGCGGCGGGCGTCACGCTGCCACTTTCGGAGAACACGCTGCCGGGCGAACTCGGCACGCGGCACCGGGCGGGCCTCGGCATCACCGAGCGCACCGACGCGGTGTCGCTCGTCGTGTCGGAGGAGACCGGCGGCATCTCCGTCGCCGCCGACGGGCGCATGTACACGCGACTCGACGAGCAGCGCCTGCGCGGACTGCTCGACCGGCTGATGCGCCCCGGTGGCAAAGATGCGAACGGCAACGCGCCGTGACCGACCTGCGCCGTGTACCGCGCGCCATGTGGCTGATCCTTCGAGGCGCCTTGACGACCGTCATAGGCAACCTCAGCCTTGCCGCGCTCGCGCTGGCGCTGGCGTTCAGCCTCTGGCTGTACATCACCGATCGAGAGAACCCGCAAGAGCGCCAACTCTTCAACAGCGCGATCGCGATCGCGCCATCGAATGTGCCGAACGGGTTCGCTGTCGCCAACCTGTCGGAGAACGGTGTGCGCATTCGCATCGAGGCGCCGCGCAACGAGCTGGACAACGTCAGTCCCGACGACTTCGAGGCGACGCTCAACCTCGGCGGCTTGTCCGCAGGGACGCAAAGTATCGCCGTCGACGTACGCTCGACGAACAACGACGTGACGATCATCGATGTCGTGCCGGCGCGGGTCGATGTGACGATCGAGACGCTGCGCACGAAAGAGGTACCGGTACGCGTCCAACTCGTCGGATCGCCGCAGACGGGGTTCGCAGCCGCCGGCGAGACCGCATCGCCGGAACGCGCGTCCGTGAGCGGCCCGGAGAGCCTTGTCGCACTCGTGGACTCGGTCGTGGCGGAGGTCAGCCTGACATCCCTTCGAGTGGATATCACGGAGGAGAGGGCGCCGCTCGAGCCCCGCGACGTGCGCGACGGCCAGATCAGCCGCGTCAGCGTCAACCCCCAGACGGCGCGCGTCAGCGTCGACATCGAGCAGCGGGAGTTCAGCCTCGAGTTCGCGGTGACGCCGCAGGTCACGGGGCAGCCGGCGCCGGGATATAACGTGGGGGGCATCGCCATCGATCCGCGCCTTGTGATCGTGACGGGCCCACTCGACGTGCTACAGTCGATCGATGCGATCCGCGGCATCAGCACCGCCGAGATCTCGGTCGCCGACGCGCGGGACGACGTCGTGCGTACTGTGGAACTCGAGCTACCCGACGGAGCGCGCATCCAGGGCACCAACGACGTACGCGTCACCATCGACATCGCGCCGGCTCGCGGTGAGTTCCAGTTTCGCGTCGTTCCGCAAGTGCGCAACGTCGCTGATGGCCTCGTCATGACACAGGCCGAAGCGATCATCGTCACCCTCGCGGGCGATGTGCCAGTGCTCGACGCGATCACCGGATCGTCGATCGCCGTGTCGGCGAACGCCGAGGGGTTGGGCGCCGGTGTGTACCGCCTGACATACGAGATTGCAGCGCCCGCCGGGACGACGGTGGTGCGGAGCGAACCGGCCGACATGGGCCTGGCGCTGACACCGAGAGAGTGAGTCACCCTTGACGAATCCCGCCGCCGTTCCCTTACCCGTCGTCGCGCTCGTCGGCCGGCCCAACGTGGGCAAGTCGGCGCTCTTCAACCGAATGGTTCGCCACCGGCAGGCGATCGTCGAAGACCTGCCGGGAACGACGCGCGACCGCCTGTACGGCGACGCCGAGTGGCGCAACCGTGCCTTCCGCGTCGTCGACACGGGAGGACTGGAGCCCGATGTACCGGGCACGTATACGCCGCTTGTGCGCGCCCAGGTCGAGTTCGCGCTCAACGAGGCGGAGATCGTGCTGTTCGTCGTCGATGGCAAGATCGGCGTCACCGCCGCCGACATCGAGGTCTCGGAGATGCTGCGGCGAACGAGCAAGCCGGTGCTGCTGCTCGTCAACAAACTCGACAACAAGGAACGCGAGGAACTGACCTTAGGCTTTTACGAACTGGGCATCGGTGAACCGATCGCCGTCAGCGCGCAGCACGGACACGGCGTTGCCGATGTGCTCGACATGATCGTCGACACGCTGCCGCCGGCCGATGAGGCGCCGGAGCAGGATCGCGGCCTGCG
>JANPBN010000616.1:0-6407 GCA_031430415.1 Dehalococcoidia bacterium | reverse complement strand
GTCCGTCGCCGTCGCCGTCGCCGTCAGGGTGCCTGTCGGAGTCGCGGTCGGGGTGACCGGAGTCGCGGTCGGGGTGGTGGTGAGCGGCGTGGTTGTCACGGTCGGCGTGGAGCTGCACTCGTCGACGGTCTTGTTGAGGGTCGACTGCGGCTCGGTCACGTCGTCGCCTTCGTCCTTGTTGGTGGCGTCGGCCCAGAGGTCGACGGAGTCAACGTCGTCGTTGTCGTCGACAACATCGATGGTGATGGAGAAGTCGGCGTCGTCGCCTGAGTTCAGGTCGTACGTGTCGTTGTCGCGCTTGACCGTGAGGATCTTGTCATCGACATCGCGGACAACGACGCAGACGCGCACGTCTTCGAGGTCATCGCTGTCGTCGTTCTTGATGGTTCCGGTGACGACAAGGGTGTCGCCATTGCGCGTGACCTCAATGTTCGAGTAGTTGAGTTCGCCGTTGACCGTCTGGCCGACCTTGAGGCCAGCGAAGTCGATGCGCTGGAGCGTCTTGGCAACGTCATTCGGGTCTTCGGTGCTCGGGGCGGCGAAGAAGTCGGAGGTGCCGGACTGGAGCGAGCGGAGGCAGCCCTCGACCGACTTGGTCTGGAGGACGTTGTTGTCGCTGTCGAGGAACGCGACGAGGACCTTGTGGGCCAGGAAGTCGATATCGGTCTCGTTGCGGATTTCGCCCGAGGCTGTCTTGTCGCCGTTGATCTCGGTGAGCTTGTAGTTCTTGATGACGCAGGTGCCCGCGAAGGCGGACAGGCTGGCGATCGCGAGAACGAGTAGTGCGAGTTTCTTCATGCTTGCTGCGTTCCTCCTTGTGGTGGGATCCGGTCCGCGTCCGCGGCCGGCTTCTCTATATATGCGTGGGGGTTCAATCGTATAGAACGATCAGCGGCACCATAAGGTTAACCGCAATCCCCGGTTGCTTGCCCGGATTCTGCTTATTCCTTTCGCGTGAACCGAGCCACATCGATAACGGCGCGCTCGTGCATGCCTTCGCCGATCTTGACCCCATCCTCGCTGTGCACCTCAACATCGAAGACGTAGCGGCGCCCGTTGATCTCGCGCAGGCGGACGGTCGCGGTGACCTGCTTGCCGATCTCGGTTGGGGCCATGTGCTTCACGTCGACGCGATAGCCGACGGATTGTTCGCCTGCATCGACGTAGCGGGTCATGAGCTTCACGCATGCGCCTTCGATGAGGCCGACCATGGACGGGGTCGAGTACATCGATGGCACGTCCGGTCCGAGATGGGTGATGCCCATCTCGGGCGTGGTGGTGATGGTCATCTGCTCTTCCGCGCCGGGCGCGAATTCTGGTTTCACGAAGTCTCCTTACTTCCACCCAGCCATGAAGATGCTAACACAGACGTTCGAGGGGCCGGAATTGTTCCCGGCGAACCTCACCCGGCCTTCGGCCACCCTCTCCGATTTCGGAGAGGGACCTGGGGGAGAGTTGAGAGGTTCTCCGAGGCTGGGCGCCGGATCCGAGAGGAGGGCGACGGATTCAGACACGACACCTGTTGGCGCGCGGGGGATCGACCGTTCACGCTCGAGCGGATCGGAGCTGCGTCTGACGAGGGTAAAGCTTAGGGTGTGCTAGAATAGCGCTCGCATGACCCGTATTCGAATCTTGCCGCTGGACATTGAGATCGAGGCCGCGCCGGATGCGACGGTGATGGGTGCGGCGCAGGCGCTGGGCTATTATTGGCCGACGACATGCAGCGGCGAGGGCCGCTGTACGACGTGCGCGTGCGAGGTCATCGAAGGCGCGGCATCGCTGACGGCGATGGGGCGCGCGGAGCGGCGATCGCTGGTCACCGAACGGGGCGAAGGCGTCGTGCGCACGAACGTGCGGTTAGCGTGCCAGGCACGCATCGCGGGCAACGGCGCGGTGACGGTGCGAAAGCCGGGGGTGCGGCCGCCGGTGGTGTAGGGGTGCATCGAGGGAGACGGCGATGGCATACGTGATCACGGAACCGTGCATCGGCAAGAAGGATGCGTCGTGCGTCGATGTGTGCCCCGTCGACTGCATCTATACCCGCGAGGACGGCCCGCAATACTTCATCGACCCTGACACATGCATTGACTGCGCGGCGTGCGAGTCGGTGTGCCCGGTGAACGCCATCTACTTCGAGGAGGATGTGCCGGCGGAGTGGAAGCAGTACATCGAGAAGAACCGGAACTTCTTCAAGGACGTGCCGGTGAGTGAGCGGACGTTCCGGGCGCGGACGGACCGGTCGCCGTAGCTGGTGCCGGTGGGTCCAGCGGAGCTGGATCTCCGCTACGCTGCGACCAGCAGGAGCTGGATCTGCGCTGCGCTTCGACCAGCAGGAGCTGGATCTCCGCTACGCTTCGGTCCAGCGGAGCTGGATCTCCGCTGCGCTGCGACGAGCGGGACATTTCGGGCGGTCCAGCGGAGCTGGATCTCCGCTGCCGCTTCGACCAGCAGGAGCTGGATCTCCGCTGCCGCTTCGACCAGCAGGAGCTGGATCTCCGCTACGCTGCGACCAGCAGGAGCTGGATCTGCGCTGCGCTGCGACGGACGGACCGGTCGCCGTAGCTGGTGCCTGTGGCGAGACCTCACCCCCGACCCCCCGCACCCACACGCTCTGCGGGGGCCGCGCGCTTCGCGGGGGCAGCGCCTCGCCGGCTTCGCGGAGAGGGGGAGCAGGACGATGGCGTCTGTGCTCACCGACCCAGGCGGGAATACGCACAGCCACTCCGGCCTCACCAGGTGATCCGTCAAGTACAAGCCACTAACCATCTTATTGCTTTCGGCGTTCGTTACTTTCGCTCGATGGGGCAGGATGTAAGACGTGAGGATTGTGGCTCATGACGATGACGACGGCATGACCGCCGCCCGGATGCCGATAGATCCCGGGTACGAACGCGAGGAGGATCTCGTGGTGGCATTGGTCGCCCGCGAGCCGGACGCGTGGCGCCAGTTGTTCGATGCGCAGTACGACCGCGTGCACCGCTATGCCTACATGCGGACGGGCAACGCCTCGGACGCCGACGACGTCGCCTCGGCGACGTTCGCGGCGGCGGCTCGCGGAATTGCGCGGTACGAGTTCCGGGGATCGCCCATCGCGGCCTGGCTCTTCCGCATCGCGCATCACGAGACGGCGGATCTGCTCGGCCGGCGGGCGCGGGCCCGAACGATGCCGATCGATGAGCCAGCGACAGCCAGTGTGCTGGCAGCGCGGGATGAGATCGGCCCAGCGGACGTGCGGCTCGATATCGCCGGGGCGCTGGGGAAGCTGAAGCCGGAGCATCGCGACGTGTTGATGTTGCGGCTGGTTGAGGGCCGCAGCGTGGCGGAAGTCGCGGCAATACTCTCGAAGACGGATGGCGCGGTGAAGATGATGCAGGTCCGAGCACTTCAAGCGATGCAACGGGCGTTAGGGCTCAAGAAGTCGAAGGAGCGGGCGTAACAGCCCGGGAGTAGACGATGGACGAGCGGCAGTTTCCAGAGATCCTTGACGAGTGCATCGCGCAGATGCTTGGCGGGGCGACGATCGACGAGATCGCGGCGGCGTTCCCTTTGCACGCGTCAGAGCTGCGGGCGGCGCTGCAGGGCGCACAGGCGCTGCTCCGGACGCAGGCGCCGGCACCCGCGTCGGCGGCGCGGGCAGCCGCGATGCGTGAGATGCTGGTCGTGGTCGAGGGGGACGGCGCCGTGGCGCGGAACAACCGGGGCAGCGCGGCGATCGGATGGCTGAGTTGGTTCAAGATGCGGCCTCCGACGGTACGGTTTGCTGCGGCCGGAATGGTGGCGGTGATCGTCGGCGGACTGGGGATGGGCGCAGCAGCGGCGACGGGCAATGCGCCCGAGCCGGTACGCAGCTTCTTCGGGGTGTCTTCGGTGATCCGCGTCGAGTTCGCCGGCGCGATTGTGAGCATCGGCGGCACGACGCTACAGATCGACGCGAACGGTGATGTCCGCACGGTGGTCGTCAACGGGAACACAGAGCTGAGCCGGGGCGGCGATGACATCCTGCTTGGCGACCTGGCGCCGGGCGATGTCGTCGAGGTGAAGGGCACGCTGCAGGCGGACAACTCCGTCGTGGCGACGCGCGTGCATCTCGAAGACGACGCTGATGCGATCGTGACGACGACGCCGGGAGCCGCCGCCACTGAGGCGGCGCCGGGAGCAGCGACGGCGACGGCGGACGACGGCCACCCGGGTGATGACGACGACGACTGCGACAACAGCGGCCCGGGCAGCCCGTGCGATGACGATAACGGAGACACCACGAAGACGCCGGGAGCAGAACCGACACACGACGATGGCGAGGACGACGACTGCGATAACAGCGGATCTGGCAGCCCTTGCGACGACGACGACGCATCGCCGGGAACAGCGACGCCGGAAGCAGAGCCGACGGAGGACCGTACCGACGAAGACAGCGGTCACGGCGGTGAGGACGACGGCGACCCGTCGGATGACGACGGCACTCCTGGCGGCGACTAAGGCGCGGAACCTCCGTGCGAGTCCGCAGGACAGCGTCACCCGGCCTGTCCTTCGCTTCGCTCGGGATCTCCGGACTCCGGCCTACTACGGCCACCCGCACGTTCGCGGGGGCAGCGCCTCTCCACGGCGTACGGAGAGTGGTTACGTGCACGAGACGAAACGTCGGGAAGGCCGCGCGGGTTGCGCGGCCTTCTTGTGTGTGCGGATGGGCGGCGCGCTAGGGGAGCGTGCCGGATGGGGCTTCGGCGGTGGTCTTGGCTGCGACCTGCTTTTCGTAGAGGTCGTTGTTGAGGTAGGCAAAGAAGCCGTCCTGGTTCTCGGTGGTTTCGGGCGCGACCCAGACGTGCATCATCCAGCGGAGGTCGGCGGTGAAGTCGCCGCCCTTCGCTTCGCACCCCTCCTGCGTCTCGCCCTCGCTCGCGCCGGCGGTGCCGACGAGGCAGAGGCCGATGTGGGCATGCCAGAGGTCAAGGTTGCCGGCGAATCCGACGGGCTCCGCTTCGATCGTCGTGTCGCCGATGCCGGGGATCTGGAGGAACCAGACACCGACGAGCTTCTCGGGGCCGCCATCGACCTTGCTGTAGAGAAGGCCTTCGGGCTTGGACGGGTCGAACTTGCCATCGAGCAGGTACTCGCGGTTGATGAAGTGCTGGCCCATGAACGGAACATCGCTCGTGGTGTTGAAGAACCCGGCGGCGTTCGCTGAGGCGACGGTCGGATAGAGCTTCGCGATCTCGCGCACCTGCGCGACTTCATTGCGGAGCGACGGCAGGTCCGCGGCGGCGACGGTCTCGCCCGGGAACATGGGCAGAAGCTGGTCGTCGGTCATGGTCTGGAGCTGGGTGAAGGTCGGGTGCTTGCCCTTGTCGTGGTGACCATCGGCCTGGCCGGACGCACCCTGGTTGAGTGCGCCGGGGACGTTGCCGGGGTCATTGAGGTCCACGCCGGCGTCTTTCACGGCCTGCGCGACGCCGGCATCGCCGCCATCGGTGTGCGGGTGATCGGCGGCAACGGCGGCGGTGTCGTCGGCGTGCTCGCCATGGCCGACCGTGACGCCGGATGCGGCGATATACGTGATGGAGCCGACGCCAACGGCGGCCACGGCGACCCAGGCGGCGGTCACGGGGACGAAGCGGCGAATCGTGGCCTGCGCAGTCTCGGCGCCCTTGAGCGTCGAGACGCTGAGGCCGACCAGGAGCGCGGCGGATGTGCCGATGAGGCCGATGCCGGCGACGAGATGGCCGGGGTTGGAGAAGCTGAGGAGCGACTCCTCGCCGGCGCCGTTGTTGTGGCGCCACGCATCGATCGCGAGACCGATGAAGACGACGATCATGCCGATGATGGCGGCGCCGAACCAGGCGGCCGGCTCGTTGATCCATGCACTAGGGATGTCACGTGCGTGCCGATCGCGTTGTTCTGAGTCTGGTGTTGCCATGTCGATTCTTCCTTGTACTACCCTGCCCCGCGCCACTCGACGTTCGGCGTTACTCGCGCTTTGGCGGCGTGAGGTACGCCAGCACCATATCCGCACAACTCTTCCGGTACTTTTCCGCCTGGCTGCCGTCATCGACGACGAATGCCTGGTAGACGGCGATCGTGACGAGACCTTGTATGAGGCGCGTCATGATGGCTGGATCATCGTCGCGGATCAACCCTCGCGCTGCCGCTCGCGCCATGACTTCGACGAGGGGGCGCGAGCGATCGTCGGCAGCATCGCGCATGCGGCGGGCGACGCCTGTGCCGGGGTCGTGGTTGAGCACGACGAGGCGCAGGAGATCGCGGTTGGCGGCGCAGGCCTCGAAGACGTTGCCAATGCGCCGTTCGACGGACTCGGCGAGGGAAACATCGGTACGATCGTCGCCGATGGCGTTGGTGATGATGCCAGCGAGGAGCTGGTTAAGGCCGGCGAAGACGTCTTCCTTCGATGGGTA
>JANPBN010000615.1:0-1772 GCA_031430415.1 Dehalococcoidia bacterium | reverse complement strand
AAGAACGCGAGATTCACGCCGGCGTCGCGTGCGAATTCCACGGCATCGCGCTGCTCGCGCGTCCAGTACTCGTCGTGTCCGATTGACACGAATAGCTTGTAGCGTTGCAACAGGTCGCCGCGGAGCGAAACGTCGACGTTCGTCGTGTACGTCATCGGGAATCCCTGCGACTCCGCCCAGCGGATGAAGTTGTACTCCCACGTCAGGAACTCTCCCGCGCCGTAGTTACGCCCGCCCTGGAGGGTCACGTCGTACGGGCGATCATACGAGACGCGGTACGCGCGACGCGTCTTCCCTACGTAGTTCCGGTCGGCGCCGAAAGATCCATAGAGACTGGCATCGCCCCAACCGTTGTACGCCTGCCAGGTGTTCGTCGAACATTGCACGATCGTCGGCGCGGGCGAGTCGTCATCGCGGACGATGAATATGGCGTACGCCGCCGTGCTGGATTCGGTCTCGCGAAGCCGAACGAGGTAGACGCCGCTCACCCAATCGTCCGCGATCTCGATGCGCAGACTGCGCTTCCAGTTCGATTCGAGCAGCAGCGTGTCAGGGTCGACCTGACACGAACGGCAGTCTTCGGTGCCACGCTCAGGAGTCCACCGTCCCTGGTTCTCTCCACGGACGTCTCGTATCTGCCGCACAAGCCGCGCGCCGGCACCGCCGTACCAGCCCATCCGAAAGACGTCGGCTTCGTACGGGCCGTCTTCCTTCGCCGTGCTCACGTAGAGGTCGGCTGACTCGCCGCGCTGAACGCTGACTTGTCCGCAGTACCCCGCAATCTCGCCGAGAAGCGCCGGGCGTTCGATCGCCCAGTCGGCGGTACCCGGGAGCGCGTTCTCCGCAGCGATCGTCCGGATGCCGCGCACGTCGACGTCCGGCGCGTCGCCGCTGCCACCGCACCAGCGCCAGGCGAACGCGCCGGCGCCAAGCGCCACGGCGCCGCCGAGCAACCGGCGGCGGGTAATGAGGCGATCTTGCGGTCGGCGTCGGGGCTCCAGCACGGGCGCAGGGTAGCAGGCGCTCTGTAGCTGGCGCAGCGCTCCGTGTACCCTGAGGCACCACCAACACAACGCAGCAGCAGGAGCGCGACATGGTCCTCAGCGACCGCACGATCAAGGAAGAGCTGGCGGCAGGGCGCCTCGTCATCGACCCGCTCGACCCGGAAGACATCCAGCCGGCCAGCGTCGATATGCACATCGACAGCGTCTTCCGTGTCTTCAAGGTGAGCAGCCGCCCGTACATCGACGTACGCCTGCCGATGGATGACCTCACGGACGAGGTGATCATCGATGCGTCGCGCCCGTTCTTCATCCACCCCGGCGAGTTCGTGCTTGCGAGCACACTTGAGGTCGTGACGCTGCCCGATGACATCCTGGCGCAGGTCGAGGGCAAGAGCTCGCTCGGCCGCATTGGCCTGCTGATACACGCGACGGCCGGCTTCGTCGACCCGGGATGGCACGGCAAGCTCACGCTCGAACTCTCGAACGTCGCCAAGATGCCGATCGCGCTGCACTACGGCATGAAGATCGGCCAGCTCAGCTTTCTGCGCATGTCGACTCCGGTCGACCGGCCGTACGGCAGTCCGGGCCTGCGCAGCAAGTACCAGGGCCAGATGACGCCGACGCCAAGCCGCGCGTACACCGAGTTCAGCCCGGCGGTCGAGAGCGGGAACGGCGCGCACGGCGAGTGACAGCGCATCCCACTCCGCCGTTCGGCGGCCCGCAGTTCGGCGGCACGTTATTCGGCGGCGTCATCTTCGACATGGACGG
>JANPBN010000614.1:0-2424 GCA_031430415.1 Dehalococcoidia bacterium | reverse complement strand
ACGGTCTTGAGGAAGATCACCGGCAGGATCATCAGGCCGATGATCTGGGAGATCAGGCCGCCGAGATTGTTGACGGAGTTCGCGGCGGTCAGATCCTCTGGCTTGACGACGACCGGGAGCGCTGCGCCCTCGGCGGGTCCGGAGAACTGCGACGCAACAGCGAAGAACACGGCGATGACGTAGATCATCAGCACGCTGCCGGTGGAGATGGCGAGCAGCACGCACAGCGCCGCGCGGACAGCGGTGGTCCCGGCCAGCACGAGGCTCTTTGGCATGCGGTCGACGATGACGCCGGAAAGCGTGCCGAACAGCGCGCTCGGCAGGATGTAGGCGACGACAAACAGCGAGCTGAAGAAACTCTCCTCGCGGGCGTTGACGACGAGGATCAGCATGGCGTAGACGATCGCATTCGATGGCGTCGCGGAGAGCAGGCGGGCGAGCCAGAGGTTACGGTAGGCGTCGTTCTCGAAGATCGTGCGCTCGCCGACGATCGATGACAGGCGGTGCATCGCGGCGCGCGCGTCGGCCATTAGTCGCGCTCCAGGGCAATGCGTACCTGTTCCGGGTCGAGTTCCGGGCCGCGGCTGATGAACGTCTTCATGCGCTTTTCGAGCGTGCGCCGATCGAGGAGCACGCGGTGCTTGCAGGTGACGCAGACGAGACCGATGTCAGCGCCCAGGCGTACGACGGTCCACTCGTAGCCACCGCAGGGATGCGGCTTGCGCATGCGGAGGACATCGCCCATGCGGAAGTCGACAATCTCGGACATCTGCGTCAACCCGGGGACGCCGCGAGGGCTGTGCGTTCGGCGTTGATCTCGTCGCGAAGGCGCAGGGCCTCGCGGCGAGCCGCGTCGGCAAAATCGGCGCCTTTCGAGGCATAGGTGACGGCGCGCGACGCGCTGATCAGCATGCCGGCTCCTCGCGCGTCGATGCCAGCGCGCACGGATTCGGCGAGTGCCCCGGCCTGCGCACCGATGCCAGGGACGAGGAACGGGATGTTGGGGCAGCGCGCGCGCAGGCTCGCCATCTCGCCGGGATACGTCGCGCCAACGACGAGGCCGATGTTGCCGTGACGATCCCACGACTTCGCCCGCTCCGCGACGGTCTCGTAGAGCGTCAGCGTCGTGCCATCGGCTTGCTGGACCTTCAGATCCTGCAAGTCGGCAGCGCCGGGGTTCGATGTGCGGCAGAGAATGATCGCTCCCTTATCGGGGCGCTCGATCCAGGGCTCGGTCGAGTCGTGGCCGACGTAGGGATTGATGGTGCAGGCATCGAAACCGAGGTCGTCGAAGATCGCGGTCGCGTAGGCGCGGGCGGTGTTGGTGACGTCGCCGCGCTTGGCATCGGCGAGCGTGATGATGTGCGGCGGAATGGCGGCGAGTGTCTTGCGAAGCGCCTCGTAGCCGCGCTCGGGACCGAGTGCCTCGTAGAACGCGACGTTGGGCTTGTAGGCGCAGACAAGGTCGCTCGTGGCCTCGACGATGGCGATGTTGAACGCGGCGACGTCATCGATCGCCATCAGCGCGGGATCGGGGTCGAGTCCGATGCAGAGAAGGCTGCCGCTGCGCTCCCATGCCGCTTCGAGCTTCGCGCGGAAGTTCATATCGCCCCCGTGCTGACGCTCGTGCGCGTCGCGAGCAGACGGTCGCTGACCGCATCGAACGCATCCCGATCGCCGGTGACGATGTAGTCGACGCCGCCGCCTTCGGGACGTGGGTTGCGCAGGTGCTGCTGGGCGAGCAGGCGCGCCGCCTGGCGCGCGACGGCAGGAGACGGCTCGATGACGGCGACGCCCGGCCCGGCTTCCTGCTCGATGACTTCCTCGAGGAAGGCGTAGTGGGTGCAGCCGAGGGCGATGACATCGACGCCGCTGGCGAGCGGATCGCGGAGATATGTGCGGATGAGGGCGCGCGTCTCAGCGGAGTCGATGTCGCCGGCCTCGACGCGCTCGGCGAGTCCGGGAGCGGCGACGGTCTGGACGGCGACCTCGGAGCCGACGCGGTCGATGAGCGCGGCGAGCTTCGCACCCTGCGCGGTCATCGGCGTCACCAGCAGGGCGACCTTGCCAGCCATGGTGCGTTCGGCGGCGGGCTTGAGTGCCGGTTCCATGCCTACGAAGGGCACATCGAACGTGTCGCGGAGGTGGGCGATGGCGGCGCTCGTCGCGGTGTTACAGGCGACGACGATGAGCTTCACATCGCGCGTCAGCAGTTCGCGGACGATGGCCTCGCTGCGGGCGATGATGTCGCTGGCGGACCGGGGGCCGTACGGGAACGCTGCAGTGTCGGCGTAGTAGACGATGTCTTCGCCGGGAAGCAATCGCTGAAGCTCGACGAGGACGGACAGGCCGCCGACGCCGGAGTCGAATATGCCGATGGGTGACGTTGCTTCGGGCATGGCGTAGGTAGATCGTACGCGGGCG
>JANPBN010000613.1:0-11723 GCA_031430415.1 Dehalococcoidia bacterium | reverse complement strand
GATCAGCTCGGTGCCGTGTTCACGCACGACATTCGGGCGTCCGGCGTGGCATTTGATGTGGCAGCGTCGCCGGGCGCAACGGGCCGCTGCCTTATCTTCGTGACGGCGGATGCCCAGCGAACCATGCAGACGTTCCTGGGTGTGGGGGCTGAGTTGGGCCCTGAGGATGTTGATGAGGCACTGATCGCGTCGGCGGAGGTAACGTATCTCGAGGGCTATCTATGGGACGCTCCACAGGCCAAGGGTGCGTTCCGCAAGGCAGCACAGGCCGCTCGCGCCGCCGGACGTCGCGTGGCGTTGACCCTCTCGGATCCGTTCTGCGTCGATCGGTACCGTGAAGAGTTCGTCGACCTCGTCCAAGAGCACATCGACATTCTGTTCGCGAACGAGCACGAAGTCATGCACCTGTATCGCTCAGTGACATTCGATGAGGCGCTCCAGCGGGTCCGGGGCGCATGCGAGATCGCGGCGCTGACGCGGAGCGAGAAAGGTTCCGTTGTGGCGACCGCTCATGAGGTCCACGTGATCGACGCCGAACCCGTGCTGCACGTCGTTGACACGACTGGCGCCGGGGACATGTACGCGGCTGGATTTTTGTTTGGATTAACGCGCGGACGCGACCTCGCAACGTGCGGCGCCATGGGCGGCATCGCGGCAGCCGAGATCATCAGCCATTTCGGTGCGAGGCCCGAGACGCCGCTGGCGCAACTGGTCGCTCACCTCTAGGCGGCGACCCCGACGTCTGTGCCCGTGCGCGCCGTGGCTATGAGCGCGGAGCCGCGGACATTGCCTCGTCAAGCAATTCGATCACATGAACGACACGGCCGAGAGCGCCTCGTTGCCGCAGACCTGCCTCGAGCTGCATCATGCACCCGGGGTTGGCGGTGGCGATGGTCGTGGCGCCTGTCGACCGCACGTCGTCCATCTTGCGATCCAAAAGGCGCGCGGACATCTCTTGCTGGACGAGGCTATAGAGGCCAGCGCTTCCGCAACATCGATCGGGCGTCGCCATTTCTCGTAGTTCCATGCCGGGAATAGCACCCAAAATGGTCCGCGGCGCCTTGGCGATCTTCTGCGCATGCACGAGGTGGCAGGAGTCCTGGTACGTCACGGCTTCGCCGACAACGCCGAGCGCGCCGAGGTCGTGTTCGGCCACGAACTCCAGCACGTCCTTGGTGATCGCGGCGAAGCGGATGGCTTTGGCGGCGTACCCCGGATCGTTGGCGAGGAGCTCGTCATACTCCTTCATCGTGGAGCCGCAGCCTGCGGAGTTGACGATGACCGCTTCGACGTCCGCCGCGAGGAAGGCATCGATGTTCCGACGCGCGAGGTCGCGAGCGAAACGGCGGTCGCCGCCGTGCATGCTGAGGGCGCCGCAGCAGGTCTGCGATTCCGGCATCAGCACGCGGTACCCGAGCCGGTTCAAGACGCGAATCGTTGCATCGTGCGTGCGGGGGTACAAGTGCGGCATGACGCATCCCGTGAGCATTGCGACCGTACGCGTTAGTCCGCG
This sequence comes from Dehalococcoidia bacterium, assembly GCA_031430415.1. GTDB lineage: Bacteria > Chloroflexota > Dehalococcoidia > DSTF01 > JACRBR01 > JANPBN01. The sequence goes on along the minus strand of JANPBN010000613.1, from coordinate 10,210 downwards.
CGTTTGCTCGGGCCGGACGAATCCGCGCCGCGGAACGGCCGGAGTCGATCGCTCGGCGCGGTCCAGCGCCGGTGCGAACCTGGCGAGCAAACCAGACCGGCGCACCAGATGCTGGAGGCGAGAGCCGTTGTAGATGCGTAACGCGGACATCAGAGCGCCGAGACGACGCTCGTGGGGCAGAACTTCCCGCATCGCGAGCGCCCGGATCCACCACGCGAATGGGCGTTTGCCGCTCTCGATGACACTCGCCCGCGCCGTCTCCATAATGCGGCCGAATGGCACGCCGGACGGGCACGCTGTCTCGCACGCTCGACATTGCAGGCACAAGTCGAGATGCGACAGCAGTGACGGAGTGGGCGCGGCGCGACCCGAGGACACGGCATCGATCAGGGCGATCCGCCCGCGCGGGGAGTCCGTCTCCATGCCCAATTCGAGATAGGTCGGGCAGGCCTGCAGGCAGAAGCCGCAGTGGACGCACCGAGCGATGTCGGCGCTGAGTGCGTGTTCTCCCGGGGCTCGTTCGTGAACGTGGTCAACGGTGGTCACGCTAGATCCTTCCGTAGGAGCGCCCGGGCGAAAGTGTACGCTTCGGGTCGAACTGTTCCTTCATGCGCCGCATAAGCGCAACGTCGCCGCGAACGGCACCGAAGACATCATATTGGCGCTTCACCAATGGTGGGGCAGCATCGATGAAGATCGCCCCCTGTCGCCGAGCGACGATATCGCGCGCGTGTTCGATGAGCGTCAGCGGTCGCAGACGTTGCGGATCGAGATTCGCGCGGATGAGGCCGGCGCTCACCGTGGCCGACAACAGCGCGGCGGCGCCTGTGAATCGCCTGTCCATCACTTCGATGATCTCCGCCGTTTCCGACGGCAGGACGCTGGCTCGAAGGGAGAGCGTCGATGACGCGAACGTCGCGTTCCACAATGCCCAGGCCGGTTCGGGTGCGACGGAAAGGCGTGCGTTCAGACCGAAGGCAAGGGCCTGAAGTTCCGCCAGTGTGCGCTCGACTGCGGCCCGCGGGCCACCGGAGCGGATGAGGAGCGACCAGCGCGATTCGCCGAGAACGGCGTATGCAGCGGGCGGAGACAGTAGCTCCATCGCATGGAGCGCCAAACCTCCGTCATGCGCGGCGAATGCAAGCATGGCCGCGGCGTGCGCGGTGTCACAGCCAATCGAGACCGTCGCCATCGATGGTGGAAGCGGCGCCAGCTTGAACGTCACCTCGCTGATGATCCCGAGCGTGCCGATCGCGCCGATGTGGACTTTTGCCATGTCGTAGCCAGCGACGTTCTTCACGACGCGCCCACCGCTCTTGCTCGCCGTGCCATCCGGGGCCACGACGCGCATGCCGATGACCCAATCTCGCGCCGTACCGTACGCGTGGCGCATCGGACCGCTCACGTTAGTGGCGAGCACACCACCGATGGTGGATTCAGCGCCGCCCGGTGGATCGAGCGGAAGGAACTGGTGACGTTGGCCCAGAAGGTTCTGGACATCTTCGAGGCGAACGCCGGGCTGAAGCGTGATCGTCAGGTCGTCGGGCTCATACGCAACGACGCCGTCCATGCGGACGAGTGACAGCGCGACATCGTAGGCCTCGGGAACGTTGCCGATGGCCCGGTGCTCGCCGGCCCCTGCAGCAATGACCGCCAGCCCAGCTTCTTGCGCTTCCGCCAGCGTCCGAGCGAGTGCTGCCTCATCGCGGGGCAGCACAACGACATCGGGTAGGGCGCCATCGACCGCGAAACCGTGGAGGTCATGCACGGACGCGTTCGTGTCTGCATCACTGCTAATCGCAGCGCGAAATACGTCGATCGATGAAGCTGAAGTACTCGCCCTAGACATAAATGTTGTCGCCCAGCGCCGGGGCGAGTCTGGCGATGTGCGCCTGGCTCACCTCGCCGCAGCCCTTGTGAACCGGAAACGCCTTGCAAGGGTTGTAGTGCTCCCCGGCCTTGAAGGCGAGTTTGAGGCGCGACATCGCTGCCAGATCGGCGTCGTTAAAGGTCCATCGTACGAAGTCTCGCTTCTCGAGCCCGACGCCATGCTCCCCAGTGATACTTCCACCAGCATCCACGCACGCCCGCATGATCGCGGCTCCGGCTTCGAGCACTCGAGCGGTCGCTCCGGGTACGCGCTCATCGAAGAGGAGATTAGGATGGAGGTTGCCGTCGCCCGCATGGAAGACGTTGGCGACGTCGAGACCGTACGCAGCAGAAATCGCGTAGGTTTGGCGGAGGACCTCCGGGAGTTTTGTACGCGGCACAACGCCGTCGAGGACGTAGTAGTTTGGGTAGAGGCGGCCGAGCGCGCTGATTGATGTCTTTCGCCCGGCCCAGAGGCGGTCTCGATCAGCTTGCTCGACGGCGAGCCGCACTTCGCGTGCGCCCTGTTCGCCACAGATCGCGCGAATCATGCGTGACTGCTCGTCCGTGCCCTCATCGAGGCCGTCGACTTCGATGAGGAGCACGGCCTCCGCGTCGAGCGGATACCCGGCCTTCAACACTGGTTCGACGGCGGCAATGATGTTGCGATCCATCATCTCGAGCGCCGTGGGGAGAATGCCCGCGGCGATGATCGCTGAGACGGCGTTGCTGGCCTGATCCACTGTGTCGAAGATGCCGAGGAGCGTGCGCGTCGACTCTGGTGTTCGCATCAGCCGCACCGTGATCGCCGTCGCGATGCCGAGCGTGCCCTCCGAACCGACAAAAGCGCCAACCAGATCGTAGCCAGCGACGTCGCGCGTCCTGCCTCCGAGTTGCACGACCTCACCATCGGCGAGAACCACCTCCGCCCCAAGCACGTGATTCGTCGTGGCGCCGTACGCGAGGCAATGCGGCCCACCGGCGTTCTCCGCAACGTTGCCGCCGATCGTGCACGCGCGCTGACTGGATGGATCCGGTGCGTAGTACAGTCCGTACTTGGCGACCTGACGCGAGAGGTCGAGGTTCACGACGCCCGGCTGTACCACCGCCAGGCGATTCTTGGGATCGATATCGAGCACGCGGTTCATGCGCGTCAGCGCGATGACGACGCCGCCGATCGTCGCGACGGCGCCGCCGCTCAAGCCGGTGCCGGCTCCGCGTGGGATCACAGGAATGTCGTATCGATAGGCGATGCGAACTGCGGCCGCAACGCCTTCAGTCGTCTCGGGAAACACGACGGCCTGGGGCGCGCCCCTCTCGATCGTGGCGTCGAACTCGAACGCGATGAGTTCCTCGGGCGTTGAGATGACTTGTTTGCGGCCGAGGGCCCGTTCGAGCTCACGGATGACCGCGGGCGTGACGGCGCCGTGCTGCATAGAGGGCGCAGGCGGATCGAGCTTGGACGGCATGACATGAGCCTTCCGCGACGGGGTGTTGCCGTCAGTATAGGCGGTTGGTGCTAGAGCAGCAGACCACCCGACGGCACGTATCTTGAGAAGTCGCCAAAGGGTTCGTTGGATAGCAGAAACGTCCAACCGTTGACGCGCCATCCGCAGCCCAGCAACGCTCCGATCACGGTGGCATTGTGCGATATGACGTAGACGCGCCCCTGCCCCATTTCCTGCTCAGTCATCCAGTCACCGACAATCCTCAGGAGCGCTATCTGGTCTGCCGGGTCGTATGCCGCGAGCGGGCCGATGTCGTCCTCGGAGACGTAAGCGTAGCCGGCCAACGAGCCATCGCGGTTCAGCACGAACGAATGGTCGTTGTCACCGTAGGTGCCCGAGTGGAACAGTGTGTGCTCCTCGTGGCGCGGGGCTCCCCAGACTTCGCTGTCTAGCGCCTCGATGGGATCTTGCCAACCGTGTCCGTCGACGACGATCGTTCGGTCTGGGTCGTGCGCCGGGAGCTGGCGCAGCGCGTCGACAGGCCCAGACATGCCGTAACCGATGCCGCGACCGAACATGCCAGCGCGCATGTAGAGCGACTGGGAGACGGGCGATGTCGAGGAAACAACCGAGAAGATCGTGGCGCCGCGCGCGCGGCCAGCATCCTGAGCCAGCCGCAGCAGTTCGCCACCGATGCCGTGCGCGTGGATCTCGGGTTGAACGAAGAGCTGTGCGAGGAACCACGTTGAACCGCGGACGAACCCCATCGAAAAGCCGACGACGGTACGACCGATCTCGGCGACCCACGCGCCGTCCGGATCCGTCTTGAGCAAGTGTTCGAAGTGCGGATACCGGTGCGGCTGCCACGGGGGCATGGTGCGCCCCTGACTCGCTGCGAGTCCTTCCAGCGCAGCCTTGCGGATGTATCCGGTCGCGTCGATGTCGGACGCAGTCATCGCCCGATAGTTGGGTGCAAAATCAGACATCAGGCGACACGAGAATCTTGAAGAGATCGTTCCGGCCTTCTGAAAGGCGCGAGAAGGCATCCGGTGTGCCCTCGACAGAGACGACTTCTGAGATAACCGGCGATACATCGACCTCGTCGCGAGCGATCATCAGCGCGGAGTCTGTAAACTCCTGCCGGCTGTAGCCCAACACCGCGATGTAGGTGAACTCGTTGATGATCGAGCGCGTGATCTCGAGCGGGAACGGCTGATCACCAACGCCCGCGAGCACAATGCGCCCGCCCCGCGCCGTCGCATCGACGCAGCTGGCGATACCGATCGGCAAGCCGGAAGCGTCGACGGCAATCGGAGCGCCGTTGCCCTCGGAAAGTTCGCGCGAGACTTGAATGAGTGCAGACGGCTCAATGACGTTCGATGCACCGACCCGTTCGGCTGCTGCCCGCCGTCCTGCCAGCGGCTCAGAAACGATGATCTGCGTGCCTCCCATCTGGCGCGCCGCGATGACGGTGAGCAGGCCGATAGGGCCGGCGCCGGCGACGACGAGCAGTTCGTCGGGATGGTAGCCGCCCTGGATGAGCGCGTGGCGGGCGACGGCAAGCGGCTCCGTGAGCGCCGCGGTGCGCGCGTCGCTGCCGCGGGGCAGGACAACGGCGCTCCGGGCGGGCATCGAAACGAACTCCGCGTAGGCGCCGGGGCGGAAGTACCCCATCGCGGCGGACGTGCCGGCGCGGCACAGGTTCTCGCGACCAATCCCGCAGTATGAACACGTACCGCAGCCCGGGCCGGGATTCCCAACGACCAGGTCACCGGCAACGATTCCTTCGACACCCTCGCCCACCGCGACGACGGTGCCGCTGAACTCATGTCCCATGACGGGTTGCATGAGTCCCAGCGCTCGAGGAGGGTTCTCGGCTTCGAATTCGTGCATGTCCGAGCCGCAGATGCCGCAGAAGGCAACACGCAGTTTTACGTCGCCCGGAACAGGATCGTCATCGGGCAGGTCGATGATCGCCATCGATCGTGCGCCCTTGAGTGCGGCAGCCTTCATCGCATCCCTCCAGTGAACGCGATGATAACGAATGGGTGAACGACGGACTAGCGGTCAGCCGGGGGACGCTTGTTCCCGAACGTCTGCCAGTGGGTCACGGCCTCCGCCGGCCGCCGTGGGGCGACCCCGAAGTGTCCGCGTGGCCGTCCCATGGGAACGAGGGCGACGATTTCCAGTTGGTCTGGCACGCCGAGTAGCGCGCGCAGTTCGGGCTGGTAGATTCGGTAGACGGTCGTCATGGCGGTGCCGATGCCGAGGGCGCGAGCGGCAAGCATAAAGTTCTGGACGGCCGGGTACACCGACGCGTACGGCGTGCCGACATCGAGCGCACCATCATCGTCGTGCAGTGTCATGGAGATGTTTGGCATGAGGAAGGCGACGAGCGCCGGCGCGGTACCAACGGATGCTGCGAGGTGACGTGCAGATGACAACATTTTCGCCTGTCGTACGGATTCGACGTCATTGCGCGGCTTCGGCGTCACTTTGAGCATTGCGGGCTCATACCGCATGTACGCCCGCTCGTATATGCCGCCGACCGCCCGCTTCGTGTCGGATTCGGTAACGACGAGGAAATTCCATGGCTGGATGTTCCCACCACTCGGGGCCTGAACCGCCGCCCGCAGGCAGGTGACGATCTCGTCGTCGGTCACTGGTTCGGACGTGTAGCGGCGAATTGCGCGCGTCGTCATGATCGCGTCGATGACATCCATCGCTGCCTCCTAGAGCATCGGCGTGTTCGGATCGAGGCCGAGGATCACGCGACCGGCGGTCTCGTAGTTGGCGGCGTTCAGGGAAACATGCTGCGTCGCCGTGTGGACATCGCGGAACAGGCGCTGCAGGATGCTGCCGTCGTACACGGACGAACTTCCGGCGAGGGTGTACGCGGTGTCGATGACCTTCGCCGACTCGATCGCCGCATGGGCCGCCGAGAGACGTAGCGTCGCTTTGTCACGAATCGTCAGTTTGTTGCCAGCGGAAACGACATCCCACGCCTCGGCAGCGGCCTCATACATGAAGGCGCGCGCGGATCGCAGTCTGGCCTCTGCCTGGGCGATCTCGTACTGGACGATGGCGCGGTCGCGGAGCGTGGATCCGGAAAACACTGGCTTCTTCGTTTCGGAGAGCGCTGTGAACTCGTCGAGCGCTCGTCGGGCCATGCCGGTGGCGACGGGAGCGATCGTGTAGGCGAGGAGGGAGAAGATCGGGAACCGGTACAGCGCCCCTTCTTGCACCGGGCGGTCTGCGGCGATGGCGACGGTTCGGTCAAACGGAACAAAGACATCCTTCACGGCGATGTCGTGGCTGCCCGTGCCACGGAGGCCCGTCGTGCGCCATGTATCGATGATCTCGACGTCCGACACCGGAAACGTCGCTAGGCGAAAGTCGGGAGCGCCCGCGTCGGTCACCCGCCGTTTGTCGCCATCGAAGACGAGCGTGCCAGCCACAAGCCAGTCGCAGTGCTGACAGCCACTGGCGAAGGACCAGCGGCCGGTGACGCGATAGCCGCCCTCGGCGATCACGGCGCGGCCGCTCGGCGCAATCGGCCCGCCCCAAATGACGCCGGGCGCGAACATCTCGCGTGCGACGTCGTCGCGCAGGTACGCGGCCACAGATGTCGTGCCGGCACCGATGCCAAGAGCCCAGCCTGTCGCGCCATCAGCGACCGAGGCTGTTTCGATTACGCGCATCATGGTGATGACGTCCGTCTCGCCTCCACCCAGAGAGCGCGGCAGGACCATGTCGAAGAGACGCGCCTCGCGCATCGCGTCAATGACGGCGCGCGGCACCTCGCGTTCGGCCTCGGCGGCGTCGGCGTGCGCGCGAATCATCGGGTCAAGCGCGCGAATCGCGCCATTGAGATCGGATGTCGCAGCCGCCGTCGCCATGAGTTCTCCCTCCCTTGATGCGGCCATCATACGCCTACGTCCGCGTTAGAACGATGGTCATGGCCAGAGCCTAAGCGTCGCATCGGGATGAATCTGCGGCGGCCCGGCAGGCGCCCAGATCGCGCCCGCAATCTTGCCGGACTGCTCTTCTGAGAGGCCGAACTCGACGACCGGAGCCGACGTAGGGTCACCGGCACTCATCAGGATGGCGTACCGGCTAGGCCAGAACGGCTCGTTCTCGACGATGCCGGCAGCGCGCCAGCCGCCGGGACTTACGTCGAGAAACTCTGCGAGGCGGCCAGCGAACAGCAGCGGATGAGCGACGCAGCAGTCACTGCCGTAGCTGAACCACGAGACAACTGGATCAGACGTATCCGAAGCAGACGTGCATCCGACATCGTCGCCGGACTGCCAGCTGATCTCGGAGCACGGGCGGCGTGTCGCCAGGAGGAGCTGGGCGATGGCGGCGATGTCCTTCGTCTCGAGCGCGGCCTGGAGGTCGAGCGCAAGCTTGCACACGAACGGATCGGTCAGCGGGCAGTTCAAGGGCGCAGCGGGAGTGAGGAATATTGCGGGCGTCGCGGTCTCCGACGGCATGGCTGTGGGCGACCCCGGAGGCGCGTCGCCGTCACCGCCAGAACATCCAAGAAGCCCGAGTCCTACGAAGAGCACTCCAGCGTTGACGAGCACTCGCCGCATTGTTGCCCCGCTAGGTGAGATGATGCGCGATGTGCCGGAAGAGGTCGTTGATGCTTACCACGGCCACGGGCGTCGCGCCCTGGAGAAGCGGAATGTGGCGAAAGCCACCGATGGACATCTTGTTGATCGCGACGGCAATGTTGTCATCGTCGCGAAGAAAGACAGGGTCCTTCGTCATGATTTGACCGCAGGTCAGGGCGTTGAGATCCTCGGTCGGGCCGGCGACCCGGTGCAGGATGTCCCAGGGCGTGATGATCCCCGCCAGCTGAGAGCCGCTCATGACCAGCAGGCAGTTGGTGTCGGTGTGTTGCATCATGCGGACGGCGAGTCCCACGGGGTCGGAGACCGCGACTTTGACGGGGCCCTTCGCCGGGACGCTGCTGAGCGGCTCCCGAATGAAGTCTCCGCCGGAGTAATCGCTCGGCTGATCGAATCCGTGCAGATCGTGACCACAGTTCGCGCAGTAGTCGACGCCTTCAATGTTGTCGTGCCGGCATTCCGGGCAGATCATCGGTGGCTCCCGCGCCTATTCCACAGTCCAGGTGTCGCCCTCAAGGAAGAGATCGCTCAGTTTGCCTTCGCCCTCGGCCGCTCGCGCCTGGTCGATCTGTTCCTGCATGAGTGCGTCGTAGGTCGGGCGCTTCACCGCGCGGAGTACACCGATGGGAACCGGATACTCGGGCCACTCCATGCGACTGAGCAGGAAGGCGATGCTCGGATCATCGCGCGTCTCGTCGTGGACTTGAATATCGGCCTCGGTGATGCCGTCAACGCCGATCTGGACAACTTCGAACTTCATGCCGCTTAGGCGCAGACCTTTGTCGCGTTCCTTACCGAAGATCATCGGCTTGCCGTGCTCCATGACGATGGTGCGGTCGGCACGCACTTCCTTGGCAGCGAAGTCGGCAAATGCGCCGTCGTTGAAGATGTTGCAGTTCTGGTAGACCTCGACGAAGGACGTGCCGCGGTGCTGGTGCGCGCGCTCCAACGTCTGCACGAGGTGCTGCGCATCGGTGTCGATCGATCGTGCGACGAACGTGGCCTCGGCGCCGATGGCGACGCTCAGCGGATGGAGCGGCGCATCGATCGTGCCGTACGGCGACGATTTGGTGCGCTTGCCGAGCTCCGAGGTGGGCGAGTACTGGCCCTTCGTCAGGCCGTAGATCTCGTTGTTGTGCAGGATGATCTGCAAATCGACGTTGCGCCGCAGGACGTGCAGGATATGGTTGCCGCCGATGCTAAACGCGTCGCCGTCGCCTGTCACAACCCAGACGCTCAGGTCGGGGCGGGACGCCTTGAGGCCGCTGGCGATTGTCGGCGCGCGGCCATGGATGCTGTGGAAGCCGTACGTGTCCATGTAGTACGGCAGCCGGCTGGAGCAGCCGATGCCGCTGATGAAGACAATCTTCTCGCGCGGCAGCCCGAGGTCCGGCATCAACTTCTGCGTCTGGGCAAGGATGGAGTAGTCGCCGCATCCGGGGCACCAACGGACGGGTTGGTCGGACACGAAGTCCTTCCGGCTCAGTACTTGCACACTCTCTCCGCGGTTCGCCGTGACCATCATGCTGCCTTTGTCTAAGCGATGAGTTCGCTGATCTTCGTTTCGACCTCGCTAATCGTGAACGGCCGCCCCGACACCTTGTTCAGGCCAACTACGTCGACGAGATAGCGGCTCCGGACGAGCATGCGCAACTGTCCCAGGTTGATCTCCGGGAGCAACACCTGGTCGAAACGCTTCAACACGTCACCGAGGTCCTTCGGGAGTGGGTTGAGGTGATGAATGTGTGCTTGTGACACACGCTTTCCGTTCGCGCGTGCGCGTTGGACCGCCGTGCGAATCACCCCGAACGTACTGCCCCAACCGAGCACAAGCAGACCACCGGCGTCATCGCCGAATACATCCACTTCGGGAATGTCGTTGGCAATGCGTTCGATCTTTTCGGCTCGCAGGTGCACCATCTTGTCGTGGTTGGCGGGGTCGTAGCTGATGTTGCCCGTGATGTCCGACTTCTCGAGACCGCCGATGCGATGCTCGAGGCCTGGAGTACCTGGAATCGCCCATGGGCGGGCGAGCGTCTCAGGATCGCGGGCGTAGGGCTGAAATGTCTCCGGATCCGACGCGAAGTTCGGATCCATGCTCGGGAGCTTCGCGACGTCCGGGACGAGCCACGGCTCGGAGCCCATACCGAGATAGCCGTCCGAGAGAAAGATCACGGGTGTGCGGTACTTGATCGCGATCCGCCAGGCCTCGATCGCCATGCGGAAGCAGTCGGATGGCGTCGCGGGCGCGACGAC
>JANPBN010000612.1:0-2215 GCA_031430415.1 Dehalococcoidia bacterium | reverse complement strand
GTTGTTCGCTCGCGCAGACTTCGCCCGCGACGGCATTGGCGGCAGACGGAGACCTCACCCCCGGCCCCTCTCCGCGACGCGAGAGGGGAGGGGAGCACGTTAGCACACCAACTCGATTACGGAGTCGATCAGTGTCCGGTGACCTGCAGAACCGCTTCGTCGTAGATGAGCTGCGTTGAGGCGAGCACGCTCTGCCGCCGGATCCAGTTTGGGCTCTGCTCGATCGCCTGCCGCTCGACGAGGTCCGCCTTCCGGCCGAACATCGCCGTCAGCTCATCCTCCATACGTACCAACGAGAACATCGTCGGATGAGCATCAGGCGCGAACACGACAAGCAGATCGACGTCGCTCTCACCCCCGAAATCATCACCAAGGATTGAACCAAACAACTCGAGCCGTACGATGTTCCACGTCCGGCAAAACTGCGCAATCTGCGCCTCGGTGACATCTGTTCGCGGATGAATCGCGGTCATAACGGAAGCATGGCGGATACCAGCGCACGCCTTATACTTTGCCCGTATGGCGAACGCGACAAGCATGGTTCTCGACGGGCGTCCGGTGCGGCTTGTGTGCCACATGGCGGCGCTCTCGGGGACGCAGCGGCGCAACTCGCTGGCGGCGATCCGCGAGTGCATCGAGGCGGGCGCCGAGCGGATCGAGATCGACATCCACTCGCTGACCGGGCCGGACTACATCGTCTTCCATGACCGGCGGCTCGACGAGCACACGACGGGCGCCGGCCCCATCGGCAAGGCGACGCCGGACGAGGTACGCGCCGTTCGCTTCCTCGATGATCCGGAGGCACGGCCACCGCTGCTATCCGAGGTCATCGCGCTGACGGCCGCCGCGCACACCGAATTGCAACTCGACCTCAAGGACTGGCGCCCGCTCGACGACGCGCGACTGCGGGCGCTCATCGACACGGTCGAGCCGGCGCTGGACCGCATGATCGTGTCCACGGGCCAGGACTGGAATCTGCAGCGGCTGCATCGCGCGGCGCCGGACCTCCGCTTTGGCTTCGATCCAGGGCATTACATTGACCATGCGGTGGAGGGATCACGCGCGTTCTTGCCGCGAACGATGGGCGCCTATGGCTATCGTGACGATCATCCGCTGGCGTTCGGGCGCACGGAGCCGGTGTCGGACTATCTGCACGAACGATGGGAGCAGATCGCGAAGTTCGCGCCCGGCGCACGGGAGTACTTCATCAACCACCGGCTTCTCCTGCAGATGCTCGGGGACGGCTTCGATGTCACGGCCTTCCTGCACGAGCGCGGCATCGAAGCGAACGTGTGGACAGTCGACTACCACGGGCCGGAGTCGCTCGAGACGCTGCGGCGGCTGGCGGCGGCTGGCGTCGACCGCGTGACGACGAACACTGTGCCGGACTGGCGCCAGGCCGCCGCATAGCACGGATGCGCCCCCGCTGCGGCGGCGATACGATGCCCCGATGAGCGATGACACCCTCGTGCGGGAAGGCATAGACCGCGACCGCGTCGGCGCGTGGCTGACGGCACACGTCCCCGGCGCGACGCCGCCCTTTCGCTACGATCTCATCACGGGTGGACGCTCGAACCTGACGTTTCGCGTCACCGACGGCGCCGGACAGCGGATCGTGCTGCGACGGCCGCCGCTGGGACATCTGCTCGCGACGGCGCACGATGTCGCGCGGGAGTGGCGCATCGTCGCGGCGCTCGGGGACACACCGGTGCCCGTGCCGAACGCCATCGCGCTGTGCGAAGACGACGCCGTCAACGGAACACCCTTCGCGATCACCGGCTACGTCGACGGCGTCGTGCTCGCCGATCCGGCGCAGGGCGCGTCGCTCGATGCCGCGACGAAACGCGACACGGCGCATCATCTCATCGACGTGCTGGCGGAGTTGCACAGCGTCGACCTCGATGCGGTCGGCCTCGCGGACCTGTCGCGGCGGGAAGGCTACATCGAGCGTCAGGTGAAGCGCTGGAGCCGCCAGTGGGAGGGCTCGAAGACGCACGAACTGCCAGCGATCGATGAGCTAGCAGCACGGCTCCGCGAACAGATGCCGGAGCAGCGCGAGACGACGCTCGTGCATGGCGACTATCGCTACGGCAACCTGCTCGTCGATACGCACGCCGGACGGGTCGCGGCGGTGCTCGACTGGGAGCTGTGCACGCTCGGCGATCCGATGGCGGACCTGGGGCACCTCGGCATCTACTGGCACGATCCGGTGCAG
>JANPBN010000611.1:0-2184 GCA_031430415.1 Dehalococcoidia bacterium | reverse complement strand
GCTGGTGGCGGCTTTGCGTTGCGGGTACTCGAACCGGAGGGCGACGAGATGTCGCTGACCTGCGCGGTGCTGGTCAACAGCGGAGGCCTCGGCGCGCCGGCGATCGCCTCGATGCTTGGATATCCGCTCGATGGCGGTGCGGGCGTGCCTGTCATGCGGCAGTCGGTGAACAAGGGGCGGTACTACGACATCGTGACGGCCGAGAAGGCGCGTGCGATCCGGAGGCTGATCTATCCCGTGCCGGAGCACGCGAAGGGCGGCCTGGGCGTACACATCACGATCGATGTCGACGGCGGCGTGCATCTCGGCCCCGACACCGAATGGCTCGGCGAGGATGCTCCGCTCGACTATCGCGCCGACGACGTGCGACGGGCGGCGTTTCACGCGGCCGCCAGTCGCTACCTGCCATTCCTCGATCCGGACGACCTGGCCCCGGGACAGGTCGGGTACCGTCCGAAGCTGCAGACGCCGGGCGGGCCGATGGCGGACTTCCTGATCTGGCACGATCGAGGTTATGTACACCTGGGCGGCATCGAATCTCCGGGCCTGACATCGAGTCTGGCGATCGCGCGGCGAGTGGCTTCCCGTATCTAGGCGGGACGATGCGTGGCCGATACTCCACGTATGCGCGTTCTCCCTGCGTCCCCTGTTAGCCGCGTCGATTGGGTAGCAGTGCTGCTCGAGATGCTGCCGTTCACGGCGATACTGCTGCTGTTCGCAGCGATCCAGGCGAACAGCCCCGCCGTGCTGATGGCGACCATCGGCGTGTCGTTGCTGTCGGGTGGTGGCTGGTGGCGAATCGGGCGGCCGAAGGCGGGGATCATCATCGCGCTCGCGCGTGGCATCGTGTTTGTCTACGCGCTGTCGTTCGGCGTGACCGAGGAGATCAAGGCGGTGTCGGTTCCGGTCGACGGAGCGCCAGCGGATGGTACAGGCCAGTCCGTGATCGACGCGGCGCTGATGTTCTTCCTGCTGTCGACGCTTGCATCGGCGACGGTCGTCGGCGCGGTGTCGCGCTTCGTGCCGGCGTCTATGTCAGCGTCTGGGCCATCGTCTGGGCCAGCGGGTTCGCCCGAAGGTGCTCGAGGATAGCGACGAGCACGGCATCCGGCTGCTCCTGCACGAGCCAGTGGCCGGCGTTGAGTTCGACGAAACGAAACGGCCCCTTCACGTAGGCCGCGCCGCGCTCGACTGCGACGCGCTGAATCGCCGGATCCTCGGTGCCCCAGACGAACAGTGACGGCGTCGTCACGTCCGGGATTACGCCGCCCTCGAGCGCACGGGTGTGCAGACGCGATGCCCGGTACCAGTTAAATGCCGCGGTGAACGCGCCCGGTTGCGAGAGCACGGCGACATACTCGGCCACTTCCTCGGCGCTGCTGCTCGTCCAAAAGCGTCGTGGGAGCGCCAGATCGTTCGCGAGGAACGTCTGCTCGGCAACACCGACGGTATCCATCAGCTTGAGCAGTCCGCGATAGCCTTCCACCTTCGGATCATCGCGCACGCCCTCGGCGAAGCCGCGCGTGTGGGGCACGGAGAGTGCGCTCCATGACGCGATGCGGTGATCGGCGTCGTGTGCGGCGATGTACCAGCCCTCGATGGCACCCCAGTCGTGGCCGACGAGATGGAAGCGCTCGGCGCCCCAGGCATCGGCAAGCGCCAGCACGTCGGCGCGCAGGTGTTCGTATGTGTAGTTCTCGACGCCGTCCGGGCGGGCGCCGGGGCTGTAGCCACGCTGGTCGGGCGCCAGGCATCGGTAGCCGGCCGCGGCGATCTGGGGCATGACGTGCGTCCACATATGGGACGTCTCCGGGAAGCCGTGGAGCAGGATCACCGGCTCGCCGCCTGCCCCGGCCTCGCGGCAATGGAAACTCATGCCGTTGGCTTCGATCTCGCGGATGGTGATGGTCATGTCGCCTCCCAGGCTGCCGCGCTATTCTGCCACAGGCACGGCTGTGACGCCCGCGCGCTACGGACCAACATGGGTGTCAATGAGCAGATATCTGCCTATTGACACCCGCGCGTCGCAGGTGGATAATCACGCTGACATAAGACGCAAAGCCCGCCACACGGCGGAAGAGGAAGGGCGAAGATGAAACGAATCTGGCTCATAGTGTCGATCGCGGCGGTCGTCGTCGCGGGTGCGTCGTACTTCACGGCGGGAAGCGGCGATGCCGGTGGCAG
>JANPBN010000610.1:0-1762 GCA_031430415.1 Dehalococcoidia bacterium | reverse complement strand
CGAACACCCCGCGCCATACCGCCCGCGCCCGCGCTAGACTGCTGCGATGGAGCAGACGCCCCCCGATAACCGCTGGCTCGCCAGCCGCACCCGCTCCGGCGACGAATACGACGCCGTCTACGAGCAGCGCGCCGCCGCCGGCCAGGACGTCCACGGCGAAGCAGACTTCGTCCAGCGACCCGGGGTCCGCTCCGTGCTCGATGCCGGTTGCGGCACCGGCCGCGTCGGCCGCGAGCTCGCCCGTCGCAGCCTCGAAGTCACGGGCGTCGATCTCGATCCCACCATGCTCGCCACCGCGAGAGCCAAGGCGCCCGATGTCGATTGGCGTCTCGACGATCTCGCGACCGTCGCCCTCGGTCGCACGTACGATGTCATCGTCATGGCCGGCAACGTCATGATCTTCGTCGCACCCGGCACGGAAGCGGCCGTCGTCGCCAACATGGCGAAGCACCTCGCGCCCGCGGGCCTGCTCATCGCCGGCTTCCAGCTCCAGCGCGGCCGCCTCACCCTCGAGACCTACGACGCCCACTGCACCGCCGCCGCCCTCACCCTCGCCGAACGCTGGTCCACCTGGGACCGCACCCCCTGGTCCGGCACGGCCGACTACGCCGTCTCGGTCCACATCAATGGAGTCGACCGTGGCTGAGCTTGTATGACGACGGCTTCACGGGGTCATGACACGAGCGATGAACGACCTGCAAAGCGCGTTGCGTTGGCTCTAATCTGTGTCGCACTAGTCGTCCAATCGGTTGTCTCGGGTGTGGCATGCCAAGCTGACGAATTGCCAGCGCCAGTAGAGATCACCCAGACGTCGACGCCACCGCCGGTACAAGCCCTCACGGTCACACCGCCGAACGACGGCGGGCGCGTCTTGCAAGGCGAGCAGTTCGGCGCTGCGTTTGTCGTAGACGTTCCAGCCGATTGGAACGGCGAACTCGTGATCTACTTCCAAGGTAGCAATCGCTTCGATGATTACTTGTCCGTTAGCGCTCCCAACCTGACGCCGTACCTCCGGGAGCATGGATTCGCTCTGGCGACGACGAGCTACTCGACGAACGACATCATCGGCAGAGCCGCCGCCGATCAATCAGCCGCGCTTTGGGATCGGTTCGCTCGCGAGTTTGGACGTCCGAAGCGAACCTACGCAGTCGGAGAGTCGATGGGCGGGCTCGGCGCGTTCATTGTCGCCGAGGTGTACGCAGATCGTTTCGACGGCAGCCTCGTATCTTGTAGCATCTCAGGCGTCCGCGCGAGTTACGACCAGTCTACAGCGTTCATTGGCGCAGCCACGTACGTCGCTGAGACGAGCGGTGCCTTCACGGAAGGGCTCAATTTCTTTCAGCTTCGTTGGCAGGTCACGGCTGATCCGGTGGTGCGCGATCGCTTCCTTCATGTGTGGGAGCGGATGACGGGCGGGCCGAGGCCCTTCTTCGAGGAGGGTTTCCTCCTCCGGGAGAACGCGCTCTGGGGCCTCGCCGGCGTCGACATCCCCGACGGTTGGGTGGACAATAGCGAGTTGGTCTACGGCGGCACCGACTCTGACGGCATAGACTGGAAGGAGTTCAACCGCCGGGCACCTCGGTTTGTGCCGGGCGCGAACCGCTCCGCCATCCCTGCCAACGAGGACGCCACAGGGCGTATTCACGTGCCCGTCTTGATCACGCACACTACAGGCGATGGAATCGCGCCGGTGAGCAATGCGGCTGAACTCAAATCATTGGCGGAGCGCGCTGGGGTCGGTGGCGAGGTTCGGCTTTGGACG
>JANPBN010000609.1:0-2482 GCA_031430415.1 Dehalococcoidia bacterium | reverse complement strand
CTGAAGGGCACGTAGAACTCGGCGACATCGATCTCGCGGCGCGGGTCGGTGATGCCGGCCTGGGCGTAGACGTCGGCGGCGCAGTCGCGGCCGGCCTGCGGACTCACCTGGTTGCGGCCGGAGAACATCGTAGGCTCGCTGCGCATTGCGGTACCCCGCAGCCATGCCGGAGGGGCGGCGCCGCGCGTGGCGTCGGCCTCGCCGGTCAGCACCATGGCGCAAGCGCCATCGGAGGCGGGGCACGTCTCGGCAAAGCGGATGGGATCCCAGAGCATCGGCGACTGGCGCACCTTGTCGAGACTGATGTCTTCTTCGTGCAGGTGGGCGTACGGATTGCGGAGGGCGTTGGTGCGATCCTTCACGACGACCACCATGCCGGTCTCGGGTGGGGCGCCGGAGCGCGCGATGTAGGAGCGGATGTGCGGCGCGAAGTAGCCGCCGGCGCCGGCGATCGTCGCGGGCTGGAAGGGGATGCGCGGGGAGAGTGCCCACGTCGTGTCGCTCTCGGACTGCTTCTCGTAGGCGACGGTGAGCACGCGCTCGTGTATGCCGGCCTGGATGAGCGATGCCGCGACGAGCGCCGTCGAGCCGCCGACGCTGCCGGCGGTGTGGACGCGCATCATGGGTTTGCCGGATGCGCCGAGAGCGTCGGCGAGATGCAGTTCGGGCATCATGACGCCCTCGAACATGTCGGGCGCTTTGCCTATGACGACGGCGTCGATATCGGCGAAGGTCATGTTGGCATCGGCGAGCGCGCGCAACGCGGCCTCGCGGACGAGGCCCGGGATCGAGACGTCGGCGCGCTTCGATGCGTGCTGCGTCTGGCCGATGCCGACGACGGCGCATGGGCGTGCCATTACTCCGCCCCCATGACGCAGACGAGATTCTGTTGGAGGCAGGGCCCGGAGGTTGCGTGCGCGAGGGCGCGGCGTGCGTCGCCATCGATGATGCGCTGTGCGGCCTCGCCGATGCGGGCGAGGCCGGCGGCCATCATGACGTTGCCGGTGAGCGCGCCGCCGGAGGGATTGATGCGCGTTGCACCGTTGAGGCCGAGAGCGTCGCGCAGGATCAACTCCTGGTGCGTGAACGGGGCGTGTAGTTCCGCGATGTCGATCTCACCGCTGCTCGCGCCGGCCTTGTCGGCGGCAAGCGCGGTCGATACGGAGCGCGTCAGATCGCGCAGGCCAGGCTGGTGCGGCTCGATGCGGTGATCGATGCCGCGGATCCAGGCCGGCCGCGCGCAGACCTTCCGCGCAAGGTCGCCCGCGGCGAGGACGATGGCGGCCGCGCCATCGGAGACCGGCGGGCAGTCGTGCGCACGGAGGGGTGAGGCGATGTACGGGGCGGCGAGGAGCGCATCGGCGGAGGTGTCGCCGCTGACCTGCGCGGCGGCGTTGGTCATCGCGTCGTGGCGGCTGCGGACGGCGACGGCGGCCATGTCGCGCTCGGTCGCGCGGCCCGTGTCGAGGAGCGCGCGCGCCTGGAGCGCAGCCATGGAGATAGCGTCGCACTGGAGCGGTCCGAGTGTGTAGGGATCGAGCTGAGTGACCAGCACCTCCGGCAGGTTGCCCATCGACGACTTGCCGAAGCCGTAGACGAGCGCCGAGTCGAGGTCACCGTGCTGCAGGCGCACCCACGCTTCGTAGAGCGCCCATGCGCCGTCCATCTCGACGTGCGACTCCTGGATGGGGGGCCAGGCGCCGACGGCATCGAGCGTGGTGACGAACACGAACGGCTGGCCGGCGATGAAGTCGCTACTGCCGGAACAGGTGAAGCCGATGTCGTGACGGGGAATGCCGGAGCGGGCAATCGCATCGGTGATCACGGGCATGAGGATCTCGACCTCGTTGCGCTGCGTGTCGGCGCGGACGTTCTTCGCCTGCGCGAAGGAGACAACGGCTACATCGCGCATCACAGGTGGTCCTTGTAGGTGTCGAAGGGCGCGTCGGGTTCGCCTGTGGGTCGGAAGCCGCGGATGGTGTCCATCGTCGGGCCCCACTCCTCGCGCGGCGCCCAGATGGCTTCGACGCGGAGACCCATGCGCACCTCTTCGGTCGGGATATCGCGTACGAGGTGGAACAGCGGGATGTCGGCGCCGTCGAGCAGCACGGAGGCGGATGCGTATGGCGGCTTCACGGCCTGCCCGTGAAACGGCAAGTTCACGATGCAGAATGACGTGACGGTACCGGTTCCCCGCAGGTCGATCTCCTCGACCGTGGGGACGGCGCAGGTCGGGCAGGAGCCGCGTGGCGGCACGTACACCTTGCGACAACCGGGACATCGCTGGCCGACGATGCGGCCTTCGGCGAGGGCGCGGAGGAAGCGCGTCGGGGCCTGTCCGGCGCGAAACGTGTACTCGAGTCGAACGGGGGTCACGAGTTTATAGACGAGGTCGTCCGTCACGAGGTCGTGGGCCACGAGGTCATCCGTCATGGGCGTTCCTCGGGGACGAACGCCGCGATGTCCGCGATCTCGCCGACCG
>JANPBN010000608.1:0-9785 GCA_031430415.1 Dehalococcoidia bacterium | reverse complement strand
TGTGACGCCATACAAGGATTGCCCGGCATCGGCCAAGTTGACGCTCGAGTTCCCGTGGATCACGGGGTAGCGCTACGGATCGGTGCGTACGAACAGCCCCTTGAGCGCCCGCGCAACACGCACGGGAATCGGCGGCGGCGGCACGCTAGGGTAGAGCTCGGCATCAAGCGCGCCCGTGTGGTATCGCTGAAGCACGGACGAGAGTTCGGCGCCGATGAGCAACACGTTCGACGCGAGATAGACGAAGAACAGGAACAGCAGCAAACCTGCCAGTGACCCGTAGACCACGTCGTAGTTGTTGAAGTTCGCGACGTAGATTGCGAAGCCGTTCTTCAGCGCCTCGAACAGGACCGTGCCCGCAAGGGCGCCGGGGAGCACGTCGCGCCAGCGCGGATGCGAAGCGGGCACGATGCGGTAGAGCAGGGCGAACGTTGTGAACGTGAGGACGGCGGGCGCGACGATCGGTGGAATCTCCCACAGCCAGCTGGCGTTCGTCAGCGGCCCCGCGCGGTCGGCGCTTGCTTCTCGTATGTAACGCATGAAACCGGTCAGCGCGATCGAGCCGACGAGGATCGCCGCAAGCAGGCCGAGTTGGGCGAAATCGATGAGCTTGGCGCGGGCCCACGGCCGGTGCTCCTCGACGCGCCAGACCGCGTTGAGCCCCTTCCTGATCGACGCGAACATGGCCGACGAGCTCCACATCGTCGTCACAAGTCCGACGATAGCGATTGGCCCGCGAACGCGCTGGACGCTGTCGAGCGCCTTCGCGACGGCATCGCGTCCCTCGGTCTCGGACAGCGGGATGGCGTTGAGGATGTGATCGACGAGGTCAGCGCGCCGCGCATCGCTCGTGAGGACGAAGCCGAGGATGGAGACGATGACCAGCGCCACCGGCACGAGGGACACGAGAACGTAGTACGAGATAGCGGCGGCGAGCTGGGTGCATTGGTCATGCACAAAGCCCCAGTACGTTTGTTTGACTACGACCCACGCGCGCCAGACCATGGTGGGCATTGTAGTCGCGCGCGGCGACTGGTGTCTGGCGGCCCGTGACGGACGGCGGCCCGACCGGTACCGGGTGCCAGCACCTATAATCCGAAGCGTGCCTGACACGAGCCCCGACGTCCCTCTGAAGCGCATCGTATATCTGAACCGGCGGGTGGCCTTCATTGAGCCGCACAAGATCAACGTGCGCCCGGCCCTGGCGGCCGCTCTCTTCCCTTTGGTCTGGCTGCTCTTAGGCGTCGGGGCGTTCGTGTCGATACTTCTCTGGCTCGATCGCATGCCCTTCGCGCTGGCGATGGTGCTGCTCGTCGTCGCGGTCGTCAGCATTCCGTTGGCGGGCATCGGCTTCGTGTATACAATCGCCGGAACGAACGTGGTGTTCGAGCGGGAGAAGCAGTCCGGGCTCTGGCAGCAGGGATTCCTGGGCATGGGCGTCGGAACAACGGAACTGGTGCCGTTCTGGAAGATCGCCCAGATCCGCATCGACGAGACGACCCGCGAGCGGCAGCGTGGACAGGTACAGGACGTCGCACAGTTCGAGATCGTCCTGGTGAAAGAGAGCGGCAAGCGCTTGAAGGTCGGTGACATCGTCGTCGCGCGTTCGATGATCCGCGAAGGTCTCGCGGAAGTGCGCGAGGTCGCCTCGGCGATCGCCGAGATGACGGGCAGACCGCTCATCGCGCCGGAGATCGTTCGGCGTCGGAAGGGCGAGGGCTCGTGAGCGCGCCTGATCTGCCGACCGATGAGCCATTCGTGTCCGTCGTCATCCCGGCGTACAACGAGGAGGCACGACTACCCGCGTCGCTCGAACGCGTGATCGCGTTCCTGGGCGCGCAAACGGCGTCCGGCGAGATCATCGTCAGCGATGACGGCAGCACCGACGCAACGCCGCGCATAGTGACGGCGCGCACGCAAGCCGCACTGCCGACGAACGTGACGCTACGGTTGCTGACGAGCCCGCGCAATCAGGGCAAGGGCGCAGCGATCCGGGCCGGTTGCCTCGACGCGCGAGGGCGGTACATCTTCTTCATGGATGCGGACCTGGCGACGCCGCCCGACGACGCGCTGATCCTCCTTCGGCGGCTGCAGGAAGGGGCGCCGGTCGTCATCGGCAGCCGCATCCAGCCCGATGGCTCGGATATGCGCGCGAGCCAGCCCCGGCAACGCCGCTTGGTCGGCCGCATCTTCACCATCATGCGCAAGGCGATGCGCGTCCTGCCGGACATCGACGACACGCAGTGCCCCATGAAGGGCTTTCAACACGACGTGGCGCGGGCGGTGTTCGCCGAGCAACAGCTGCACGGCTGGATCTTCGATGCCGAGGTGCTGTTCATCGCGCGGTCGCTCGGCTACGACATCGTCTCGGTGCCGGTGACGTGGCGGCACGTCGAAGGCTCGAAGATCCGGGTGCGGCCTCAGCAGGCGTACGAAGTGATGCGCGACCTGCTCCGCCTGCGCTTCCTGCATCCGCGGCGGCGCTGACATCTTCCCTTTCGCCCTGAACTTCAGTACGATCGCCGTCCAACGATAGACGGAGGCAACAACGTGGACTACGAGCAGATCCTCCTGGAGACGCGCGGGCGAGTCGCCATCATCACGCTGAACCGGCCGGAGCGTCTGAATGCGTGGACGTGGAAAATGAACGGCGAGATCCGTGATGCAATCGAGCGTTGCAACGACGACGACGGCATCGGCACGATCGTCCTCACGGGCGCGGGGCGGGGCTTCTGCTCCGGCGCCGACATGGGCGGGTTCGATGGCGCGATCGGCCGCCGCGCGAAGGCCTCGAGCGACGAGGAGAAGCTGGCAGCGAGCCGGGCGCCGCAGTGGGCGGGGGCGGGCGCCGGGGCCGGGTTCTACCAGCAGTCCAAGCCGCTGATATGCGCGATCAACGGTGCGGCCGTCGGCGTCGGGCTCACGATGACGCTGACGATGGACATCCGCATCGCGTCGGATCAGGCGCGGCTCTCGATGCGCTTCGTGAAGATGGGCATCGTGCCAGAAGCAGCTAGCTCGCTCTATCTGCCGCAGATCGTCGGCATCGCCAATGCGCTGGAGCTGTCGATGACAGGGCGGATCATCTCGGCCGAGGAAGCACTGCGGTACGGTCTCGTGTCGCGCGTCGTGCCGCACGAACAACTGATGCCGGAGACGCTGGCGCTCGCCGACGAGATCGCGGCGAATCCGACGGATGCCGTCCGCGCGGCAAAGCAGCTTCTGCACCGCAACATGGTCGAAGGCGACAAGGGCGAGGTCGTACGCGTCGAAGGCGCTGCGATCACCCGGCAGTACGAGAGCGCCGGGCATAAGGAAGCCGTCCGCGCGTTCATCGAGAAGCGCCCGCCACGGTTCAACCAGTAGGCGTTAGGGTGTCACGATCGGTCCGGTGTTCACCGCTTCGAACGCCGAGCCGGGGACGAGCTTCAGCTGATTGAGGTCGTCGTCGTCCCAGCGCGTATCGGCGGCGCCGCTGATGAACCAGTTCGAGCCGTTGTCCGCAACGATCATGCCGTACGTCTTGAGCGCCTGCAGGATGACGCGCGAGTGTCCTGTGTAGCCGGAGATGTCGTACGAGGCTTTCAGCCGCAAGCGCAGGCCGATCGGCGGCCGGTTGGGGTCCGTGCTGCTGCTCGCCCAGTGCGTCGCCGGCAGAATGTAGCCGCGCTGCGACTGACTGACGGTGAAGCGCAACGCGTGCTTGATCACGCCCGCCTGCGCTTCGTCGTAGCGCGCGAGACCGGCGAGAATCGGCAGCCCCGCCGCGTCAGCCGAAGTCCAGCCGGCGGGACGCAGGGCGTTCGAGTTGAGATTCCAGACCGCGCCCGACGCAGCGAACCACGATCCGCCCGAGACATATGACGCAAACAGTTCGTACAACTTGCACTCGCCCTGGCGCACGGCAAGCACGTGGGCATCGCTGCCGCCCTCGATCGGCGCGGTGAGCGGGATCGGGTACGGGCCGGGGTCGCTCTCGTCGCCGTAGTCGGTGAAGACGACCGGCACCATCGGCTGCGTCGACGGCACGACGATGTACGGGATGCCGTACGCACCGCCGCCGCCGAAGTCGGCGTGCAGGAAGCCGGTGCCGCCGGTGGCGTTGATACCGGCGATGAAGTTCGCCGAGTTTGCGTGTACCGGATACGCCGAGATGTTGGCGTTCCACGCATTGTTGGATGGGAATACAGCACAGCCGCCGATCGTGGGGCCGCCCCCGGGAGCGGGCGTCGCAGTTGGCTGTGGCGTCGGTGTTCGCGTGGGCGTGCTGGTGGGCGCCGAGATCACGACGATCGTCTCGTTCACGGGAATGCTCATCGCCACCGTGGGCGCAGGCGTAGCGGCCGCGATACCCGCGGGGTTGTCGCCCTCTGAAGGATGGCGATCAGCGGCGCCCTGACTGCCGCCGCTACTTCCGCGGGAGACGCCGTCGCTTGCGGCCGTACGGGATGGCGCGGCGCCTTCCGACACCGAGGCTGGCGGCGGACCAGCCTGATCCGAATGCGCCGGCGCGACGCCGACATCGGTGGAGTTCGCCGCTGCGCCCACCGGAAGCGCAACCTCGGCCGTCGCCGAAGATGACGCAGGCGGCGCTACGGGCGCATCGCCAACGCAGGCAGCGGCGAATAGCGCTCCGGCGACGAGAACGAGGATGGCGCGAGTGATCGGCATGTGACTCTCCCCCGGTGGCGCGAGTAACGCGCACGACCCCACGGAGATCATCGGCACAACGAGGGCGGGGCTGGCGGCCGTAGACCGCAATCTGATACGCCGCGTATGCTTGTGACGAGATGGCAATCGCCGACCCGTACGCCGAACCCAACCCCTGGATTGAACGGGGCTTCCTCGCGTTGATATTCGTCGCCACCACGTTCGGCGTTGGCGCAGCGCTTCTAGTCAATCGACCTATGGACGAAGGGTGGTTTCGGTTCGCGCCAGCGGGGGCGATGGCCGTCGTATCTGTCGTCAGCATCGTCCAGATGCGGTTCTTGGTCCTTCCCGGCTTCATCTCCCGATCTCAGACGGGTCAGACCCAGAGCTACGCGCAAATCGCCACGGCGATGTACGCCCTGAGCGGTGCGTTCTCCAGCTCCATGGCCATGTACGGCGCGGTAAGCGCGGTGTTGACGGACACCTGGTGGATTCCACTGGCGTTCGCGGCCGCGGCGTTGCTGGCGCACTCGCTCTTCTTTTCCCAGGCCCGCACGGAGCTCGAAACGCTCCGGCGCGACATGCAGACAGGAGCCACGACATGACCGAACCGCAGTACGTGCAGACGCGACGCGAGGGCGCCGTGCTCATCGCGACGCTGGTAAATCCGCCTCGCAACATGATGAACGCGGCGATGGTCGCGGACCTTACGGCGCTGGCGTCATGTCTCGCCGAGGACGCGGAGGTGCGGGCGCTCGTGATCACGGGTGGCGCCGACGGCATCTTCATCACGCACTACGATGTCGGCGAACTCGACGCGATCTCCGGCGTGATGCGCGAACGCGGCATCGATGGCCAGAACTCCGATCTGCACGCGATGAACCGGCTGACGCTGCTGCTGCAATCGCTACCGCAGCCGGTGATCGCCGCGATCAACGGCACAGCGATGGGCGGCGGCTGCGAGCTGACGCTGGCCTGCGACTTCCGGATCATGGCGCGCGGATTTCAGATCGGGTTGCCGGAGGTGCGCGTCGGCATCCTGCCCGGCGCGGGCGGAACGCAACGGATGACGCGCCTGCTCGGCACGGCGAAGGCGAGCGAGTTGATGCTGCTGGGCAACACGGTGGACGCCGACGAGGCAGCGCGCATCGGCCTGGTGCATCGCGCTGTGGCGGCGGATCGCGTAGTGGTGGAGGCGGTCGCGCTGGCGCAGGAACTGGCCACGCGGCCACGGACGAGCATCGACGAGATCAAGCAGCTGATTCGCTACGGGCACGAGCGTCCACTCGCCGAAGGGTTGCGCGAGGAGCAGAACGCCTTCAATCGCACGATGCGTTCCGACGACGCATCGCGCTTGATGAAGGCGTATCTGCAGAGTGACCGTCCGCTCAACGAGCAGTAGCTGGCTCCCGGCTCGCGGCGGCTTCGCGCGTTCGCTCGCCGGCCATCTGGAACGAGATCGGCGAGGACGGCGGGTGGAAGCGCCCGGCGCGCACATCGCGGGCGAGGCGCTCGAGCGGCGACTTGCGGAAGTAGGCGCGGCCTCCGGCAAGCTCGACGGCCTTGTCAACGACGATCAACGCCTGCGCGGTAACGATCTCCTTGCAGAGTACGGCGCTGGCGAGCGCAGCCTGGATCTCGTCACCCGGCCACGGCTCGACCCGCGCTGCGACCTCGTTGCGGACGGACTCGGCCGTGAGGAACGCTGCCTCCATCTGACCGATGAGCATGTCGGTGAGGACATCGGCGCGGTTGGCGCTGTTAACGCCGCCGCCGATCGCCTTGTAGGCCTCGGCGCGCGCTTCCTCAGCGACGCCGATGTAGACGCTGCTGACGAGCGGCAGGAACCAGCGGCCAACGTTGGCCAGGCCGGGGACGCGCATGGGCGGACCGTACGGGATACGCGCACCGACGGAAGTGGCCGGGACGCGCACATCTTCGAGGACCAGGTCGTGGCTTGCGGTCGCGCGCATACCGGTCGTGTCCCACGTCTCCTCGATGCGGACGCCGGGTGCGGTCGCCGGTATGGCAATGACCAGCAGTTCGTTCGACTCGGTGTCTCTCGCGTTGACGCGGACGACGTTCATGGCGGTGGCCTGCGAGCAGAAGTACTTGCGGCCGTTGACGATGTAGTCATCTCCATTGCGAGCGGCGGTTGCGGCCGGGCTCCAGTCGCCCGCCACCACCATCTCGGCGCCGGTGGAGCCGAGGACGATGCCTTCGTTGGCGACGCGGCGCAGGGTGGCTTCGGTTGGTGCGCCGTTGCGGTAGCCGTCGGTCATGACGCCGATCTGGAACTGGTGCATGTTCACGGCGAGCGCCGTCGAGGCGCAGCCACGCGCCAATGCCTGCTGGGCCCGCGCAGCCTCGGACAGCGTCGCGCCAAGGCCGCCCAACTCTTCGGGCACGATGGCGCGGAGGTATCCGGCCTCGCGCATGCGGTCGTAGTTCTCCATCGGAAGCACACCCGTGCGGTCGTACTCTGCGGCGCGTGGCCGGAACTCGTCGGCCAGTCCCCGGGCGATATCGATCATCGTACTCACGGCACCTTCTCCTACTGATCACGTTGCGTGTGCGTACGTTGTACATCAGCGCGCGACGGGTGCGCAGTGAACGAATTCACAGCGACTGCGCGATCAGTCTCGCTTTTTCGTGATCGCGCCGACCTCCGTGATCTCCTCTGGCGTGAGCTTCCAGGCGCCAGCGGCGACATTCTGCTGCACTTGCTCGGGCTTGGTCGCACCGGCGATCACGCTCGAGACGAACGGCTGGCTGGCGAGCCATCCGATGGCGAGATCGAGCATCGTGTGCCCGCGCTCCTCGGCGAACGTTTCGAGCTTCCCGAGCACCTCAAAGTTCGGCTCGCTGAGAACCGCGTCCGCGCGCTTGCCCATTGCGGCGAGACGCGTGCCCTCGAGCGCCGGTTGGCCCGGGCGGTACTTTCCGGTGAGGAAGCCGCTGGCGAGCGGGAAGTACGGGAGGACACCCAGGCCGTACTTCTGGCACGCGGGCGCAAGTTCGCGCTCGATGCGGCGATCGAGCAGGTTGTACTCGTTCTGCGCCGAGATGAACGGCGACATGTTGCCGTTGCGCGCAACCCACTGCGCCTCGACGACCTGCCACGATGCGAAGTTCGAGCAGCCGATGTAACGCACCCGTCCCGAGCGGACGACGTCATCGAGCGCGCGCACGGTTTCTTCGATCGGCGTCTTCGCATCGGGAAAGTGGATCTGGTAGAGGTCGATGTAGTCGGTGTCGAGGCGGCGCAGGCTCGCGTCGACCGCCTCGAAGATATAGCGGCGTGAGGCGCCGCCCCACAGCGGGCCTTCGGCCATCGGCGCGAAGAACTTCGTCGCGAGGACGATATTGCGGCGGTGCTCCTTGATCGCCGGGGCGAGGAACTCTTCCGACTTGCCGCGACCGCCATAGATGTCGGCGGTGTCGAAGAAGTTCACACCGGCATCGATCGCAGCAGCGACGACCGTCTTCGTCTGGTCGGCGTCGATGCGCATGCCGAAGTTGTTGCATCCGAGCCCGACGGCCGACACCTGCATGCCGGAGGCTCCAAGATTGCGGTATTCCATGCCGGGTCTCCTCGATTCAGATGGGTGCGCGAGACTGATGGCACCGGCGGTGCCGCCGTCGCGGGGATGATGCGCCGCTAGAAGGGTTTCGCGACGCCGCCGAAGTCGATCATCGTGACGGGTTCATCGCCGACGACCCAGCCATCGTGACCTGCGGGGATGGTGGCGATGTCGCCCGACTTAAGGTCAAACTCGGTTCCGTCGGACATCACGATGTGGAGCTTGCCCGATGCGAGGAAGACGAAATGCGGCGCCTCGCAGAAGTCCCCGCCACCAACCACCGGCTTTTCGTGCGCCGACCACTTCCATCCGGGCTGAAACGTCGCCCTGCCGACGCCAGCCCCCGCAATGTGAACGATGTCGATCTTGCCGTACTCCATGTTGAGTACCTGGTTTGGTGCGTCGAGTGACCCGACCTGTTGACTCGCCATGCGTGCCTCCTGTGTCGCTGTGTTCAGTCCCGTATCAAAGCACCGCCGCGCGTCTCGGTCAACCGGCGATCGTGACCCCTAGGTGTCGAGCCAGAAGCTGCTGACGAGGTAGCTCGATGTGCCGATGCCCGCGGTGATGTTCTTCACGGACTTGCGGTAGACGAGGTGGTTGTAGGGCGTGACGAGCGGCAGCATCATCGGATCTTTGTCGTAGATGAGCTTTTGGGCGTCGTGGGTGAGCTTGACGCGCGCATCGAGCTCCATCTCCTGACTCACACGGTCGACAGCGGCATCGATCTCGGCATCGCCGAGGCCCTTGATGTAGGAGTCGTCGCCGAAGGGGCCGCGCGTCGTGTGGAACTTGAGCGGAAGCTCCGGTGTCTCGTACGTCTGGTTCAGGGCCAGCGAGGAGTCGTAGTTGAGCGACTGATAGTTCGAGACCCATGTGCCGAAGTCCTGCGGATCCTGCTCGACCTCGATGCCGGCGGCCTTCATCTGCTCCAGGAAGATCGGCAGATGCGCACTGTGCTCGAGGATCGGCACGTTCGCCGGGAACATCACCTTGATGCGGATGCCGCCCGCTTCCTGCACGAGCGCACGCGCTTGCTCGACGTTGAACGGCTGGTACGTCGACTCCAGGTCATTGGCCGGGAGCGCGTACGATCCGAGCGACCACTGGACGAGGCCATCGGGCTGCGCGTCGCCGCCGTACACGATCTCAGCGAACTGCTTGCGATTGATCGCGCGGGAGATCGCGCGGCGAACCCGCGGATCAGCGAACTGACCGCGGCGCGCGTTCATCGTGAGCGAGATGTAGTTGAAAGCCGGGTCGCGGGCGATGATAACGTCGCTGAGACTGCGGGCCTCGGCGCCGCTGCCCGTCATCAGCATGTGAATCTGGCCGGCCTCGAAGGCAACACGCTGCGACGAACGGTCGAAGACGGTCCGCGCATCGAGTCCATCGACATACGGCAGTCGCGCGCCGCCGTTCAGTTCGTCGGTGCGATAGTAGTTGGGGTTGCGGTCGAAGCTCGCGGACTCGCCCTCTGTGACGGACGTCAGGCGAAAGGGACCGGCGCCGGCAGCCTTGTCGGCGAGGCGGTCGACGTTGCCCGTCAGG
>JANPBN010000607.1:0-1961 GCA_031430415.1 Dehalococcoidia bacterium | reverse complement strand
CCGTTCGTCCTCGCCGCATACGCATCCGTGGCTCGCGGTGCATACCTCGTCCTGTTCGCCGCAATGGCGTTATGGTTCGGGCAGCGCATCATCCACCAGGATGTGAGCACATTCGGCATTGATCGGTATTCGCGCCCCTTCTACGGCGAGTTCATCGCGTCGTCCCAGTTTGACCGGCAGACGAATTACCGCGTCCTCGAGCCGAACGACCGCGAAGACGGCGCGTACCAGTTGATGCGCGCCGGCGCCCGCCTTGGTCAGGACTTTTTCGACCAGACGCAAACCCGCCGCTGGTGGAACGACATCGAGCAGTACACATGCTTCCTCGGCGCACGCCGCATCGACGTCGTGCTGCTGGAGCGCGACTATCCGCTGAAGTTCGACCAGAATGAAGATATCCGCTTACGAGAGCTCGAAGTCACTGGCCGCGCCCACGCCATATACCTCGATCCGGCCGGTCGCTTCGCTGCTTACGATGTGCGATCCGCCCGAAAGGAAGACGCCGATATATCTGACTGCCGGCTCTGAATCAGTCGGACGCCCAGCGCTCTCGCGGCACGTTGTCGGGAACGTCCGCCGCCGGCCATCGCTCACCCCATCGATCCGCGTCCCTATCCAATCTGCCCCACTCCGTGATATCGTCGCCATCCGATACGTCCGATGGTACGCCGACGGTTGGTTGCCGAAACTGCAGAAGGGCCGAGACAGCATGCCAACAGTCGAAACCGTCCTCGGCGCGGTGAGTGTTGACGCCCTCGGCTTCACGCTGAGTCACGAACACATTCTCATTTCGATGGGCGAGGACAACCGCCACTACCCGTGGCTCTTCGATTGGGAACGCACCCGCGCCAACGCCGTCCGCGAGGTGTCCGAAGCCCGCTCCGGCGGCATCGATACCATCATCGACCTGACGACGCCCGACCTCGGCCGGGACATCGACTTCATTCGCGATATCGCATCGGCTACCGGCATGAACATCGTTGTCGCCACTGGCATCTGGCGTGACATCCCGCGGTCGTTCTGGGAGCGCGACGTCGACCGCATCGCCGACATCTTCTGCCGCGAGATCGAGGTTGGCATCGGCGACACAGGCGTCAAGGCCGCCGTCATCAAGGTCGCGAACGACGCAGAGGGCGTGACGCTGGCAGGCGAGCGCATCCTTCGCGGCGCTGCCCGCGCGACGAAGCGGACCGGATGCCCCATCAGCACGCATCACTGGGCGCCCGCCGAAGTCGGACGCCGCCAGGTCGAGATCTTCCTCGATGAGGGCGTCCCGACGGATCGCGTGTGCATCGGGCATAGCGCCGACACGACCGACGTCGAGTACCTCGAAGAACTCTTGCGCACCGGCGTCTACTTGTCGATGGATCGCTATCCCGGCACGCCGCCGCGCCCGTCGTGGCAGGAACGCAACGCGACGGTGAAGGCGCTCATCGATCGAGGCTGGGCGCATCGCATCATGCTCGGCCACGACCACGCGCCGGCTGCCGTCTCGATCCATCAGCGCCCCAGTGACACGGCTCCCGAGCGGACACGCTACCTCTTCCTGTCCGAGGTCGCGTTGCCTGCGCTGCGCTCGTCCGGCGTCTCCGAGCAGCACATCGACACGATGACGCGCACGGTCCCCGCCCGCTTTCTCGCTGGAAGATGACATGCGCCTGAGGTGTTGACGGCCGAACGTCGGATCGGCTGTCCCTCATCGTCGGGATCTTCGCTCTGTTTGGGGCGGATGGGCGTCGGCTCGGAACCCTTATCGGTGTGGTTAGCCCAGTCCGGATCGCTTCGTTACGTCGACTTTAGATTCGGGAATTCATTTTGTTTGGTAGTTTTCATGTTTTCGGCGGAGGGTTGCGGGTGGCCATCGACAGTGACGGCAAGCGCCGGTGCGCCACGGTCAGCTTAGGCTAGACGCGCCCGAAGTCCGAGCATTCCATGACGCCTGCGGTCAGGCGACGATCGTC
>JANPBN010000606.1:0-1810 GCA_031430415.1 Dehalococcoidia bacterium | reverse complement strand
AAAGCTGGCCGATCTCGCGGAGTACGGGCAGAAACACCGATCGCATCACGGTTTCGGCGTCGAACTCCATGAGGAGTTGGTCGATCGAGCGATGTGCCTCGGTTTCATCGAACGAAAGGAGCGCGGTCCGCAAGGCGGTCGCTCGGCGCTCGAACAACGAGGGCGCCACCCCGGGCCCTTCGACCACAGCGATTGGCCCACGCAGAATCAGCTGCGCCGCCTCACTTGCCGATGTGCCTTCGGCCAGGAGGGCCTTCATCGCCCTTATTCGCGTCGCGTCGGAGGCTGAGTAGAGTCTGAACCCGCCCTCAGAGCGTTTCGGGGCGAAGAGGTGATACCTCCGCTCCCACGCACGGAGCACCTCCGGGGTTACCCCCGTCCGGCGGCTGAGTTCGCCTATTCGAATCAGCGCATCGCTTGTCATGAGCGCATCATACAGGGTTTGTTCAGAAATATCTAGACAAACCCTTGACCTGCTCAACAGGACTCTGTACAGTCTTTGTACAAGGTAGATGAAGGCGCAGGCCGGTCCTGGAGCCTCAGAGACAACACAGGAGGAAGCAAGGAATGAAGAAGCTCATCGCACTTGCAGCCATCGGAGGGGCAGTCGCGATAGCGTTCGCGGCGTTCGCCTCAGGAGCGTCCGCGGCGGACATGGCCCGGGTGCGGGTCGTCCACGCATCGCCGGACGCGCCCGCGGTCGACGTGTACGCAGACGATGCGAAGGTGCTGACCAACGTCGCGTTCAAGGGCTCGTCGGACTACCTTTCGGTCCCGTCAGGCCCGCACAACTTCAAGGTCTTCGCGACGGGCGCCAACCCGGCTTCGGATGCGCCGGTGATCGATGCGGACGCCACGCTTGGAGTAGGTAAGGACTACACGGTCGTCGCCATCGGCAAGCTCGCCGAGATCAAGCCGCTCGTGCTCGTCGACAACAACGCCGCCCCGGCAGCCGGGAAGGCGCATGTGCGCGTCGTGCACGCATCGCCTGACGGACCGGCGGTCGACATCGCCGTGAAGGGTGGGGCAGTTCTCGTTCCGAACCTGGCGTTCGGCAAGGATGCTGGCCCGCTACCGGTAGACGCCGGCACGTATGACCTTGAGGTTCGTGCCGCTGGAACGACCACGGTTGCGCTTCCGGTCAGCGGCGTCACGCTGACCGCCGGCAAGATCTATACCATCTTCGCGGTCGGTCTTCTGAACGGCACGCCGAAGCTTGAGGCGCTGCCGATCGTCAACGACCCGGCGCCCGCACCGGCGACGGCTCCGGCGACGCAACCGGCCGCTAGTGGCGCGCTGCCTTCCGCCGGCACGGGCCCCGATAGTGGTAGCGGCACCGGGCTGTCGCTGCTCCTCGGCATCCTCGCGGTTGCCGGTGTTGCACTGGCGGGGGCTGGCACGCTCGCCGCGTTGAAGACGCGGAGCTAGTCGCCTCGATGTGAGCGAGGGGCGGTCCGCTCGTGCCCGCCCCTCGCTCGCACGCAACACGGAGAGAGGTACGTCCATGCACGTGTTCATCGCCGGTAGCACAGGGTTCATCGGACGGGCGCTCGTTCTGCGACTGCGCCGCGACGGTCACCACCTTACGGCCTGGGTTCGTGATGAAGCGCGCGCGAGGAGCCGCCTTGGCGCAGAGATCGATCTCCTGCCGATCGGCGGTGACGATGCTGCGATGCGGGACACGTTGGCATCATGCGACGCGGTGGTCAACCTCGCCGGGGAGCCCCTTATCGGGCGCTGGACGACGCGGCGACGCGCGCAGATCGTCGAAAGCCGCGTGCAGCTCACGGAACGTATCGTCCGCGCGATG
>JANPBN010000605.1:0-2321 GCA_031430415.1 Dehalococcoidia bacterium | reverse complement strand
CTATGCTCGGTCACTCGCTGAGCCGCGTCGAGATCGCCACGTTGAAGTCGAAGAAGAAGGGCGTCCAGTCGCCGGAGATGCAGGATCTCATCAATGACAACGTGCCGATCGTCACATCGTTGATGATCCTCTTCCTCATCCCTGTCATGGCCTGGCTCGCCGAGTTCAAGCCGTTCTAGCCTCGCGCTCTGCATGCGAACTGGCCGTGCTACGCTGCCATCCGGAGGCCTCCATGAGCCGCATCGCCAGCCGAATCCCCAGACGTAGCGCCAGCCGCAGCGCCAGCCGCACACTGCCGCTCCTGCTGTCTCTGATGCTCGTGCCGGCGCTGATCGCCTGCAGCGGTGGCGGCGACGACACGCCGCCGACGCCCACGCCGCGCCCGCAGCTCACGGCTGCCGAGGCGGAGCCCGTCCTCAAGCGGATCTCCCTGCTGGCGACCGATATCGGCACCGACTACGAGCAGCCCGTCGCTCGCTACCAGACGAACGAGGAGGCCGCCGCGGCGCGACCTGACAGCGACAACGCGCGGCAGCAGTTCGAGGACTGGGGCCAGGTGCTGACGTACAACGTCCAGTACGCCGCACCCCCGACCGCTGACCTGCTCTTCAACGCCAAGACCGCCAGGATGATGAACACCGCCACGCTGTTCGGCGGCGACGACGGCGCGAGTCAGTCGCTGGCGTTCCTGCGTTCGCTGCCGGAGGACGTCGTCGCCGACTTCATCAGTGGCGGAGATGCCGGTACTACGCTGAGCGATACGCGCGTGCTCAAGGACATCGAGTTCGCGCCGAAAGGCGACGAGTCATTCGCCTGGCGTGTGAGCGGCAAGGCCACGTTCACCGGTGGCTTCACGGTCAACTACGTCGCCGATGTGGTCTTCGTCCGCAGCGGGAACATCACCGGCAATGTGACGACCGTTACGCTCGGCCAGGCGCCGAAACGCGCCGAACTCGAGAAGCTCATCGACACGTTCCTCGCACGCGCGGCCGCCGAACGCGGATGATCGTCGATTCCCACGCCCACGCGTTTCCCGCAACCGTCATTGCGCGACGCCAGCAGTTGCTGGCGACCGAACCGGCATTCGCGGCGATCTACACGCATCCTGACGCGAAGATGGCGACGGCGGCCCACGTGCTCGCATCGATGGACACGGCCGGCGTCGATCGGACGATCGTCTGCAACTTCGCCTGGCAGGACAGCGCGCTCATCGACGAGACCAACGAGTACTTGCTCAACGAATCGGCGCGTTCCGGCGGCCGCCTGCTGCCGTTCGTCTCGGTCTCGCTTGCCGGCGCCGGCCGCCATGGTGGGCCGGACGCCGACGAGGCCGTGGGCGCAGCGAAGCAAGACGCCCGGTCGATGATCCGGAAGATGGCCTCGTACGGCGCGCGTGGCATCGGCGAACTGCGTCCGGCCGACAGCGGCTACGCCCTCGGGAACAGCGACGAAGCCGATCTGCTCGCCTGGGCTGCGGCGGCCTTCGACCTGCCGCTGCTCGTACACGCGACCGAACCGGTGGGCCACGTGTATCCGGGCAAGACGGGCGGACCGATCGATGACATCGCCGACTTTGCCCGCAGCGCGCCGAGCGTTGCCGTCATCGCCGCGCACTGGGGCGGCGGCCTTCCGTTCTATCTGCTGATGCCCGAGGTGCGCGACCAACTCTCCAACGTCTACTTCGATACGGCAGCCTCTCACCTGCTGTACGACCCCGCCATCTACCGGCGCGTCATCGACCTTGCGGGCGTGGATCGGATCCTCTTTGGCAGCGACTATCCGCTCACCACGCAGGCAAACGCGCTCGAACGTACGCGCGCCGCGGCGATGACCGAGGACGAACTGCGCGCGGTACTCGGCGGCAACGCTGCAACGCTGTTCAGCCTCTAGTCGTGCCCGGCGACGACGACCTCCGCCTTTTCGTTGCGATCGAACTGCCCGCTGAGACGAAGCAGCATCTCTCCGAAGTATCGGCTGCGCTGGAATCGGCGGCGCCGCCACGGACGCTGCGCATCGTGCGCCCGGAAGGCATCCACCTCACCCTGAAGTTCCTCGGCGCGACACCATCATCGCGCGTTCCGGCGATCGTCGATGCACTGGCGGCCGTGGCCTCCGCACATTCGCCGCTCACGCTGCGTCTCGGCCGCCCGGGCTCGTTCGGCGGACCGAGGAACATCCGCGTCGCCTGGATCGGCGTCGAGGGCGACAGCCACGCGCTCGCGTTGCTGGCCGCCGCTGTCGATGTCGCCGTCGCGCCGTTCGGCTATGAGCCGGAGCGGCGTCCGTTCGCGGCGCATCTCACGCTCGCCCGCGTGCGCGAC
>JANPBN010000604.1:0-3742 GCA_031430415.1 Dehalococcoidia bacterium | reverse complement strand
CGTCGGCGACTTCATTGCGTATTGGGGCGCATCTCTACCAGGCGTCTTGGGTGATGCCGTAAGCGTCCCCGGCTTCGGGATCGAGTTTCTCGCGATGCCCGTGCTCCTCTTCTCGTCGGTTGCGTACGGCATCGCCTTGATCTGGAGCCGCGAGATGCCTCGATGGATCGGCGGCATGCTGATCGCGACGCCGGCTGTGGCGATCGCTACAACCGTGCTCGTAACGGACTACGTGCCCAACGCGCTCGTCGTACCGGTCAGCCTGATCTGGGGCATCGTCGGGGTCTGGCTCGCCGTGACGAGCGGCGGAGCTTTTACCTCCGATGAATCGGAACCGCGGGTGTCGGTGGCGATGGGAGCATCGTAGATCGGCGTGCGCAATCCCGAAAAATGAACCGCGCTACGGCCGGGGGAGCATGGCCGCAGCGCGATTCAGTTGCTTGGTGCACTTCGATACTAGAGCGGGCCTGTTAAGCCCATCTACGCAAGTTGTTAAATGGCGGTAAGTTCGCCATCTCAGCTCGCGATCTTTCCTCAAGCCCCGCAGTGGCCTCGGCGAAGCTCTGCCGGCGGCATCCGTTACCCTCACGTCGTGGATCTTCGAAAACACATTCGTGACGTGCCTGACTTTCCGTCGCCGGGCATCCTGTTCCGCGACATCACGCCGCTGCTGCGCAATCCGTCGGCGTTTGCCTTCGCGCTCGATCAGTTGACGGCTACGGTGGGGGAGTTGGCGGCGGATGCGGTGGTGGGGATCGAGTCGCGCGGATTTATCTTTGGGGCGCCGGTCGCTGCGCGGCTGGGGCTGCCGTTCGTGCCTGTGCGAAAGCCAGGAAAGCTGCCTTCGCAGCGGATGTCCATCGAGTACTCGCTCGAGTACGGCAACTCGCAGCTGGACATCCACGCCGATGCGCTGGGGACGGGCGACCGGGCTGTCATCATCGATGATCTGCTGGCGACGGGCGGGTCGGCGAACGCGGCGGCCAAGCTGATTGAACTCTTGGGTGCTGAGGTCGCGGCGTGCGTGTTTCTCATCGAACTCGAGGCGCTTAGGGGCCGGGCGCGGCTCTCGTCGTACGACGTGCGGGCGTTCGTTCATTATCCGTAGCGCTGCCCGCGCAGAGCGGTGCCGCGTAGGGCCGGTCTGGGGTACCATCGCGCCAACGTGGGGACGTAGCGGGAGATCGCGATGAGCAGCTTCATCAAGCCTAAAGACAAGCGGATGCTGATGGTGATCTCGCACACCCACTGGGACCGCGAGTGGTATTTGCCGTACCAGTCGTTCCGGGTCCGCCTTGTGGGCCTACTCGACATGCTGCTGGATCTCTTCGAGGACGATCCTGATTACAAGCACTTTATGCTCGACGGGCACACGATACCGCTCGAGGACTATCTCGAAGTGCGGCCGGATCGCTTCGGCGAGATCGAACGGGCGGTGCAGACGGGCCGGTTGCTCATCGGCCCGTGGTACATCATCCCGGACGAGGCATTGCCGGGCGGTGAGGCGCTCGTGCGCAACTTCCTGCGCGGCCATCGCGTAGCGGCGCTGTTTGGCCCGGTGATGAAGGTTGGCTACATCCCTGACCCGTTCGGGCAGATCGCGCATATGCCGACGATCCTGCGTGGCTTCGGCATCGGCTACGCGACGATGTGGCGCGGCGCGGACGATTCGCTCGTGACGACAGAGTTCTTCTGGGAATCGCCCGACGGCAGCGAGGTGCTGACCATTCACAAGCCGCAGGGCTACGGCGGAGCCGCGACGTTGCCGACGAACACGCGGGCGCTGATGGCCCGGCTGCAGGCCGTGCGCGACAGCCTGGAGCCGTTGGCAACGACGCCGTACATCCTTGTGATGAACGGCAGCGATCATCTGCCGCCGCAGCCGGAACTGCCGGCGCTGCTCAACGCCGCAAACGACCAGATGAACGATGCCTTTCTGCTGCACTCATCGCTGCCGGACGTGTTCGCCCGGATCGAGGCACACATGGGCGACCGCGCCCGCGAGTGGCCCCGGCACAAGGGCGAGTTTCGTAGCGGACAGCGCGCACACCTGCTGCCGGGCGTGTTGTCGGCACGCATGTGGATCAAGCAGCAGAACCAGGCGTGCGAGGATCTGCTCGCGCATTGGGCGGAGCCGTTCTCGACCTGGGCCGACATCGTCAAGCGCGAGATGCCGCCGGAGTGGAGCGAGCCTCTGCCGCCAACGACGGCGCACATGCCGTTCCCGACGTCGGAGCAATCGATCTCGGCGCTGATCGACCGGGCCTGGCGGCACTTGCTCGAGAACCAGCCGCACGATTCGATCTGCGGCTGCTCGGTCGATGGCGTGCACGACGAGATGCGGCAGCGATACGAGTGGGTACACGAGATCGGCGAGGAGATCGTACGCCAGTCGCTGCGGACGATCGGATCGCTCGGGCCGGATCATCCGCTCGGGACGATTACGGTCTTCAATCCGACGCCGCAGCCTGCGACGGGTTACGTCACGGCAACCGTGCCGTGGAGCGACGACCAGCCGATCGTGGCTGTGCTGGCTCCGAACGACGACGTGATTCCGGTGCGCCTGGCCACGCAGCCACAGTCGGTCGTCATTCCGGAGGGCGCGCCCGCGGGCTTCGATCGTCAGCGTGCCGAGATCGGCTTTGTCGCAGGGGATGTGCCGGGATATGGCTACAAGACCTACCGGTTGCAGACCGGGCGGGGAGCACCGCCGCAGCAGGCACCGGATCGCGATAGTACCATCGAGAACGAGTTCCTCCGTGTCGAGGCGGAGGTGGATGGCACGCTGACCGTCGCCGACAAGCGCACGGGCCGCGCGCTCGGCGGGCTGAACCGGTTCGTCGATGGCGGCGACCGTGGCGATGAATACAACTACTGCAGCCCGGAAGGCGACGTCCTGGTGCGCGCTCCTGACGGCGCGCCAAAGGTGACGCGGGTGAGCGTCGCTGGCGCGCACACGCTGAACATCGAGATGACGTACCGGTTGCCGACAGGGCTCGCGGCGGCCCGAGATGCGCGGAGCGAGGCGATGTGCGATGAGCGCATCGTGACGGAGGTCGCGCTGGTCGACGGCGTAGCGCGCATCGGCATCACGACGACGGTGTTCAACGCGGCGGAGGACCACCGGCTGCGCGTGCACTTTCCGTCGGGCGTTGCGACGACGGTGTCGAAGGGGGATCAGCACTTTGGGGTCATCGAGCGGCCGATCGCGCTCCCGGACTGGGATCCGGCGACCTGGATGGAGCAGCCAATGGGCACCTACCCCCAGAAGGCGTTCGTGAGTGTCGACGATGGCGCACAAGGGCTGACGATCGCGAACTCCGGCTTGCCCGAGTACGAGGTGCTCGACACGCCTGCCGGCGCGGAGATCGCGATCACGTTGCTGCGCTGCGTCGGGTGGCTCTCGCGGTCGGACATCTCGTCGCGGAAGGGCGGCGCGGGGCCACAACTGAGGACGCCGGGCGCGCAGATGCCGGGGCGGCAGGTGTTCCGCTACAGCATCATCCCGCACGCTGGCGACTGGTACGCGGCGAAGGCGCACGTCGATGCGGTGCAGCATCTGCGGCCGATGCGCGCGCGATGGAACCGCCACGGCCTGGGCCACATGCCGGCGGTCGACTCGCTAATCAAGGTGACGTCGAGCGATTTCGCGGTCAGCGGCATCAAGCGTGCCGAGGATGGCGATGGCGTCATCGTTCGCGTCTATAACATCGCGCCGCGCGACGCGGCGGGCAGCATCGAC
>JANPBN010000603.1:0-2215 GCA_031430415.1 Dehalococcoidia bacterium | reverse complement strand
CTTCGAATCGCGGATTGCATGCAACACCGCCCTCAGCATGTTCACGACGCCCATCCGGTCGTTCTCGGTGCATCGTTTTGAGGTGGGGCGCGACGAAGACGTCGACGGCATCGACGACGGACCAGACGTCTGTCCGCTCGTGATCGACCCGGGACAGGCACACAGTGACGCGCACATTCTGGACTACGGTCTGCTCAAGTCGTACGACGACTGGACCAGCCCCTGGGGAGACGACAACGGCGACGCGTGCGACGGCGACGGCGATCGCGACAATGACGGGCTTTCGGACCTGCAGGAGCTGGCTGGCTGCGGCTTCGGCCCGACCAGCATAACCCTCCGTGACACGGACGGTGACCTGTTCATCGACAAGGCAGAGTGCCAGCTAGGTACGAACCCGAACCTCGTGTCGAACAAGCCGCTGCCTGCGGCATGCGGGAGCACTCTCGATGCAGACCTCGACGGCATCTCGACCGCCCGCGAGTTCTGCTACTACGGTACCGATCCGAACAACCCGAACAGCGACGCGCAGCACGACAACATCTCTCCCGACACCTGCACCGATGGTCAGGAAGCCGCCAGCGTGAATGGCGACTTCCTTGTGTCGTCGACCGACCTGAGCCAGGTGGCACAGCAGTTCGGGCCGTACACGCTACCGGCGAACCTCGTGAAGGTGACGTTTGATATCACCAAAAACGGCACCATTGACGCCACGGATCTGAGCCAGGTGGCGCAGCGATTCACAGCGGTGAAGTGCCAGTCGCTCCCGGCGCCTCCGTGATGAGTGCGGCGCGCCTCACGGCGCTGGTGATGTCTCTCCTATTGCCGCTCGCGGCGCTCCCGGCGCCGCGAGCAGCAACCGCGCCGCCCGGGCCTCGTCTCGTCCACCAGGGCTCCGGCGTAGTCCATGATCTGTACGTACTACCGCGCCCACCGTCTCGCGCGAGCGTCGTGACGCCGGCGGGGAACTTTCCGCGCGGCTTCGTGCCTGACCACTTCCGCGCCTACCTCGACCTCACCGGCGATGGCGCAGGCGAGACGATCGGCATCGTCGTGGCGTATCACAATCCCTCGATCGTGGATGACGTCAATGCGTTCAGCGAAGTGTTTGCGCTGCCGCAGACGTGCGGAAGCGAGTTCGCTCTCCCGGATAACTGCTTCGATCTCGTGGTGCGCAACCATGCCGGCGCGGCCATCGATCCGGGGTGGGCGCTTGAGACCGCGCTGGACGTCGAGTGGGCGCACGCGATAGCGCCGCGCGCCCGTATCGTCCTCGTGGAGGCACGCGACGACGAATTGCCCACGATGATGCGCGCGGTTGGCGAGGCGATCGATGCCGGGGCAACCGTGGTCAGCGGCAGTTGGGGGGACACGGACGCGCCCGGGAATCAGCGCTATGACCGGTATTGCCGGGATCGTCGCGCCATCTGCGTGTTCGCAACCGGCGACAGTGGCAATCCTGCCGCGTATCCAGCAACGAGTCCGGCGGCGATCGCGGTTGGCGGCACGTCGCTGAAGCTCACGACCGAGGGCTCGGTGGTATTCGAGAATGCATGGGAGGGCTCGGGCGGCGGCCTGGCGCGCTTCTACCCGCGACCGCGTTATCAGCTGGGCGTCCACGGCCTCCGGCGTCGCGGGACGCCCGACGTCTCGTATCACGCCGATCCGGTGCGGCCGTATGCGGTGTACACAAGTGTTCCCTACGGGAACGACGTCGGCTGGCTTTCGGTCGGCGGCACCAGCGGGGGCGCCCCGCAGTGGGCGGCGATCATCGCCGTCGCGAACGGTCTGCGCGTCAACGAAGGGAAAGCGCGCCTGTCGTACGACGGGTTCAGCGCGCAACGGGCGCTCTACGGATTGGCTGGGACGCCGGCGATGTTTGATGTTACTTCGGGAGCGAACGGCGCGTGTGGCGCGTTGTGTACTGCCGGCGTGGGCTACGACTTCGTGACGGGAAGCGGCAGTCCGCGTTCAGGAGTCGACGTGGCGCTCGCGGACGCGCCCTAAGCGCTAGACCCGAGACCGCATCGCCCGCGCCTGCTCCATCAACGACGCCATGCCGAGGTCACCCGCGGCGGCGATAGCGCGCTCCAACATCGCTCGGGCCTCGGGTGCGTCGCGCTCGGCGAGTGCGCGACCGAGCTCGAATTGCGTGCGGGCGAGGTACGGCCGCGCGCCGAGGCGTTCGTGCATGACGATGGCCTGCCGAAGCAGTCGC
>JANPBN010000602.1:0-7260 GCA_031430415.1 Dehalococcoidia bacterium | reverse complement strand
CGTCACCCGCCGAAGCGCCGCCATGATCTCGTGCGACGTAAGTTCGTGGCCTTCGATGTAGCTGATCAGCGTCTGCTCATCGACTTCGCCGATCGACTCGATCATCTTGTCGCGCCACTCTTTGGCGAGTTCGGCGTACTTCTCGGGAATCGGCCCTTCAACCGGCGCATCATCGCGTTCGCCGGTGAAGTTCCACGTCCGCATCTCGACCAGGTCGATGACACCCTCGAATTCGGCTTCGGCGCCCATCGGGATCTGAATCGGAATGGGCTTCGCGCCGAGACGTTCGTCGATCATGTCGACCGTGCGCCAGAAGTTCGCGCCCATCCGGTCCATCTTGTTGACGAAGCAGATGCGCGGCACATTGTACTTATCAGCCTGGCGCCACACGGTCTCCGACTGCGGCTCCACGCCGGCGACGGCGTCGAATACGACAACGCCTCCGTCGAGGACGCGGAGGCTGCGTTCCACTTCGACCGTGAAGTCGACGTGTCCGGGCGTGTCGATGATGTTGATCTGATGGTTTTTCCACTCAGCAGTCGTCGCAGCTGCGGTAATCGTGATACCGCGCTCGCGCTCCTGCTCCATCCAGTCCATGACGGCCGTGCCTTCATGCACCTCGCCGATCTTGTAGGTTCGGCCGGTGTAATAGAGGATCCGTTCCGTCACGGTCGTCTTACCCGCGTCGATGTGAGCAATGATGCCGATGTTCCGGATCCGCTCAATCGGTACTGTTCTCGCCATTCGAGGTTTGCCCGTTCCCTTTACTGCCTGTGCCCGCGCGATGCCCCGAGCGATCTGCGCTGGCATGAATCGCCGCCGGTGACGCCTTCGTCGCCGGCGGCAGCATCCGCACGCGGCGGATGTTCTACTCCGTTACCATCGATAATGGACGAAAGCCCGGTTGGCTTCGGCCATGCGGTGGGTGTCTTCCTTGCGCTTGATCGTCGCGCCCTGGTTGCCGGCGGCATCCATCAACTCCGCCGCCAAACGCTCGGCCATGGAGCGACCGCCGCGCGAACGCGCCGAGCGAAGGAGCCAGCGAATCGCCAGCGCCATGCGGCGCTCAGCGCGAATATCGACTGGCACCTGGTATGTGGCGCCACCGACGCGCCGCGGCTTCACTTCGATGGTTGGCGTCGCGTTGCGAAGCGCAATGTCGAACGTATCCATCGGGCTCTTCCGCGTCTGCACCTCGATACGATCGAGCGCTGCGTACATGATGCGTTCAGCCGTGCTCTTCTTGCCGCGCTCCATCAGCTTGTTCACGAACATGGTGATCGTGCGGCTGTTGTAGCGGCCGTCGGGCAGGATTTCTCGCTTAACGATCTTGGCGCGTCTCGGCATCGTCTACTCCGCTAGGCCTTACGTGTTCCGTACTTGCTTCGGCCGCGCTTGCGGTTCGCGACGCCCTGTGCGTCGAGTGCGCCGCGGATGATGTGATAGCGAACCCCCGGCAGGTCCTTTACGCGACCGCCTCGGATCAGGACAACCGAGTGCTCCTGCAGCGAGTGACCCTCGCCGGGGATGTACGCTGTGACTTCGATGCCATTGGTGAGCCGCACACGCGCGATCTTGCGCAGTGCCGAGTTCGGCTTCTTTGGCGTCATGGTCCGCACCTGGGTGCAGACGCCGCGCTTCTGCGGCGAACCCTTGCCGCGTACGGTGCGGTTCTTGAGCGAGTTGTACGTAAACCGCAGCGCTGGCGCCTTGGTCTTCTTCACGGCCTTTTTGCGGCCGCGGCGTACGAGTTGGCTGATGGTTGGCACGCCAATCCCCTGTACTATCGATGCTCGTGGACGATTCGGGAGCGCCTCGGCGGAGGGCACACGAAAGGCCGGCAAGCCTTATTGCTGAGCCAGTCCGGCGTGTCCAATGCCTCCTGCGTCGCAGGACCATTGAGCACCTGTGCCGGCCGTTGTCACTTTGGGGTCTTCCGACCTGTGTGTGAAGCTCGTGACGTAAGCACGACCGGCGAGTCGCCGGACGCAACGACGAATACTATCAACGGCCTCGAACGAGTGTCAAGGATTCGAGAGTTCTTGAACGCCTGCGGGGTTGACCGGCGCGCCGAATCGATCCCATGGTACCGTCCCTTCCGGTTGCGCCCCTCGCGGCTTAGGCTGCTGGCATGCCGCTCCGCCTGACCGCCGCCGCCGTAATCGCGCTCGCGCTGCTGGTGTCGGCCTGTCAGAGGGATGCCGCGCCCCGCTACGACGTGAGCGTCACGTTCAACGACACGTACACGGCTGAAGGCGGCGCCGAAATCGACTCATTGCTGCACGAGTACGATGCAAAGGCTGAGATCCTGCTGCTTGAGATCTTTCCGCCGATAGCCCGGACGACGTTGTCATCCCGTCGTGCGGACCTTTGCGAGGACATCCTCGGCAGGGTCCTCGACCGTCCCGATGTGGCCACGCTGGATTGCCAGCCGGCCGCCGACGATTAGCCGTCGCGGGAGACCTCCCTCGTCATCGAACGTTAGCCATTACCCGTCCCCTCCACTTGACATCCGAGATCGCACCCCGTAGGCTCCCATTAGAACAGGCGTTTGGAACAGATGGTTGCCGGATTATGATCATCAGCGGCGGCGACGGAAGGAGCGGTACGTGAAGGGTCTAACCTCGAAGCAGGCAGGCATGCTTGCCTTCATGCGGGACTACATCGACGAACACGAATACCCACCGAGCATCCGCGACATCCAGGTTGGGTGCGATATCAGTTCCACTTCTGTGGTGGACTACAACCTGAAGGCCCTGGAGAAGGCGGGTATCATCCGGCGCGACCGTGAGGTGTCCCGTGCCATCGAACTGCTCGATCGCGGGTCTCGGCGGCCGCGGACCATTCCCGTGCCCATCATCGGCACGATCGCTGCCGGCCAGCCGATTCCCGTGCCATCCGAGAATCAGCAGATCGACTACGACAACATCTTCGATGCGACGGAGGACCTCACGCGAGGCAAGGAGAATGTGTTCGCGCTTCGCGTCCGCGGGACCTCGATGATCGACGCGTTGGTCAACGACGGCGACCTCGTGATCCTCGAACGCACCGCCAGCTGCGATGACGGCGACATGGTCGCTGCATGGCTGAAGCGCGAGGAAGAAGCGACCCTCAAGAAGTTCTATCGCGAGGGTGACCGCGTGCGCCTTCAGCCCGCCAACAGCACGATGAAGCCGATCTTTACGGAAGCTTCGAACGTCGAGATCCAGGGCAAGGTGCTGGCGACGATCGGTCGTCGCGACTAGCTCGCTCCGCCGACCCACAGCAGCGCATCGAGAGGCGGCCCACGGGGGCCGCTTCTGTCGTCTCCGGTGCACCAGGCATTGGCGCGCCGAAATATACTGACGAGCCATGGAAGAGATCCTTCGCATCGAGAGCCTCACCGTTGCTTACCGCGAGCGTGCACAGGTTGCGCGCGCGTGCGATCGCGTGACGTTGTCGTTGGGGCGCGGCGAGACTCTGGCGCTCGTCGGCGAGAGTGGATCCGGCAAGACGACGGCCGCACTCGCGGTACTCGACCTCGTGCCATCGCCGGGCGTCATCGAGCACGGACGTGTGCTCTTCGAGGGAATCGACCTGCTCGCGGCGGACGAGTCGTGGCG
Source organism: Dehalococcoidia bacterium (assembly GCA_031430415.1). GTDB lineage: Bacteria > Chloroflexota > Dehalococcoidia > DSTF01 > JACRBR01 > JANPBN01. The sequence continues at coordinate 3,658 of JANPBN010000602.1, read as the reverse complement.
GCGCTCCGTGCGGGGCAGGCGGATCTCGATGATCTTCCAGGACGCTGTGAGTGGACTCAACCCTGTCCTCAACATCGGGAAGCAGGTCGAAGAGATCGTGCGGACGCATATGAGCGTCACCAAGACTGAATCCCGCCGCATGGCGGCCGAGGCGCTACGCCGACAGGGACTCTGGGACGCTGACCGCATCATGGCCGCGTATCCACATCAGCTTTCCGGGGGGATGTGCCAGCGCGTGATGATCGCCATCGCCACGGTGCTGCGGCCGGACATCATCATCGCCGACGAGCCGACGTCATCGCTCGATGTCACGGTCCAGGCGGAGATTCTCCACGAGCTCAACGAACTCCGGCGGAACCTCGGGATCAGCATCCTTCTGATTGCGCACGACCTTGGCGTTGTCGCGCGGATGGCAGATCGCGTCGCCGTCATGTACGCGGGACGAATCATCGAAACTGGTGCGACGACGGACATTTTCTCTGCACCGGCGCATCCGTACACGGCGGCGCTCATGGCGGCACGCCCTCCCGCGATCGGAGAACGCCGGACGCTGCAGGTGATCCGAGGGACGCCGCCTGATCTTGCGTCGCTGACGGGAGAATGCGCGTTTCTTCCGCGGTGCCCAAAGGCGGTGAGCGCCTGCCGCACCGAGCCGTGGCCGACACTCACCGCTACTTCAGCGGGCGGCACCGTAGCGTGCTTCAATCCGATGTATTCGGGCGCCTAGCGCCGGCCGCCGCCGCTTCGCACGGGCATTGACTGCCCACCACCCTGCGTGCGCGCCGCCGCAATCGCGACGACCGAGTGGACGGCCAGCTGCAGTGCCGTCTCGTCGTCACGGACGCCGCGCTTTACGCTCAGGTCAGCGTCGAGGATGCGCCGGTACATCGCGCGCAGATCGTCCCACGAGAGGCGCCGCGCGCGTTCCATCGCCTTCTTCGCGGGATAGTTGGCGATGTGCAGGGCGGACTCGATATCGGGCAGGCTGCGTCGTTCGTCGATGAGTTCCTTCGTGAGGACAAGGCGGCGTACCTGCGTCGCCATGACGGCCAGCATCACGGCTGGATGACTGCCCTCGCCGAGCATGCGGCGCATGGCGTTCAGCGCCTTGCCGCTGTCGCCGTCAAGGAGACCGTCGGTGAAGTCCCAGATCTTGGCATCGCGCGCCGCGCTGACGACCTCGGAGACCATCGTCGTTGTGATGGTCTCGCCCTGAGCGTAGATCGCCAGCTTTTCAATCTCCATGTCGATGACCCATCGATCCGCAGGAAGCGTTGTACCAAGCACGACCAGCGCGCCGCGTTCGATGTCGAGTTCGCGAAGGCGGACAAACTCACTGACGATCGACGGTATCTCTTTCTCCTCGGGTACGGCGAACCGTTCGACCTTGGCGACCGAAGCAAAGAGCTTGAACGCCTCGCTTGTCGACGACGCGTCCGGATCGATGAACACCAACTCCGTCGTCGGCGGCAACGCTACTTGCAACTGGGCGAGCGCCGCACGCCATATCTCGATCGGGTCGTCGTCCTTCTTCTTCGACTTCGCAGGCTTTCGGCCGGGCTTGCGGTCGCCGCCGAGTTTACGGACGAGGCCCTCGACGAGGACGAGCCGAGAGTCGGCGAGGAACGGCACCGCGGTCGCGTGGGCGACCAGTTCGCCGGGCGTCACGGACTTGCCATCGAGCGATGTCGTGTTGCTGTCGAGCGCAATCATATCGCCGTTCGCGATGCGTTCGCGCAGCGCTTGAAGCGCACGCCGAAGAAGGTAGTCATCCTGGCCGACGAAGAGTGAGATCACAGTGGCATTGTAGGCGAGCGATGCGGCGCAGGGAGAGCCGTTATGGCGACTACTGGAGGCGTTCGCCGCCCATGAGCTCGCAAACGCGCTGGGCGCTCGCGATGAAGCTCGTGCCCGTAATGCGCGCGCGTCCCTGCCTCCCGTCCTCCAGCTTGACGATGACGTCGCGGACGCCCTCGGTGAAGAACACGGACGCGACGACGCCGGGGCGATCGAGGTGCCTCAGCGTCGCGGACCACTTGAGGGGTGACCCGGCGAACGTGGCGATGCCGCCAGTGATATACCGGCCATCGAACGTCGAGATCGTGACGGCCTGTTCGTGCAACGAGGCAGCAAGGCGCGAAGCCAGATCGCCGGGGATTCTGTGTATGCTTGTCGACTCCAGCGAACGCACTGCGTTCATGTGTTCCATTTCTCCTCTATGAACCCCGTCGCTCTCACCTTACAGAAGGCTCGGCACGGTATGTGTGAATACGGATTAAGGCTGCATTAAGGTGCGATTAACGAAGGCCGCGCGCTCCGCGCGAAAGACCGGCGGCAAGCGAGCGTTCCCCGCAGCCCGCTCGCCTGCCGACGATCTCCCGCGCCCATGCGCTTGACGCGCATGGGCGCTCCTCAGGCAAAGGGCTACATCGCCAGCTGCAGTTGCCCGGCGGAGGGCTGGAGGCGCTCCACCGGCACCATGCCGTGCTTGCGGCGGAGGTTCTCGACCGTCCTCTGGACCTCCTGTGTGTACGTCCGGGGGGCGTAGGCGCCCCGGTAGTACGCGGCGTAACGCTCCGACAGGTGCGGATACGCCTCCCGGAGCGACGGCAAGAACCACTCCTTCGTTCCCGGCTTGAGGAACAGAACATTGTCGTGGACGAAGCTGGCGCCGTGCTCCCGTGCCGCGACCATTACGCGCTCGATGCTCTCGGCATCGTCGGTGATGCCGGGGAGAATGGGAGCCAGCATGACGCCGCAACGAATGCCGCGGTCAGCCAGGACACGCATGGCTTCGAGACGCTTCTGGGGCTTCGCTGTGACCGGCTCCGTGCGCTTCCACACCTCTTCGTCGAGCGTGGCGATGCTGAAGGCGACTGTGACTTCGGCCTCGCCTGTCAGGTCGGCGAGGATGTCGGCGTCGCGGACGACGTGCGGCGACTTCGTGACGATGGTCGCCGGGTTGGCGAAGTCCCGCAGCACGCGCAGGATGCGATGCGTAAGCGAATACTTCAGTTCGGCCGGCTGATACGGGTCGCAGGCGGTGCCGACGGCGATCAGTTCCCGTCCCCAACCATCGCGACCCAGTTCGTGCCGAAGCATCTCGGGCGCGTTCACCTTCACGATGACGCGCGACTCGAAGTCGCGGCCGGCGTCATAGCCGAGATGGTTGTGGCTGCCGCGCGCAAAGCAGTAGGTGCAGGCGTGCTGGCAGCCGCGGTACGGGTTTAGCGTCCAGCGGAAGGGCATGTTGGTGGCGCTGATCTTGTTCAGTGCGCTCTTGCACTCGATCTCTTCGAAGATGACATCCGGCATGGCCTGGCTCCACAGCACGTTTGTTCTAATGGGTGGATCTCGAAGATACCGTTAGAACAAATGTTTGTCAAGCCCTTCCCCTGTCAATGCTCGGGACACGGCGGGGTACCCTCAATTGATCGCCGCGAACTCCTCCCGCAGCAGGCCCATGGTGAGCTGGTCGCTGTAGCGGCCGTGCTGATATCGCGCGTCGCGAAGGCGACCCTCCTCGACGAAGCCGCACTTCCGGTAGCAGGCGATGCCCCGCTCGTTGCTGGCATCGACCGTGAGATCGACGCGATGCAGATTCATTTCGCCGAACGCGAACCGGAGCAGCGTCTTGAGGGCGTCGGTGCCGTAGCCG
>JANPBN010000601.1:0-3092 GCA_031430415.1 Dehalococcoidia bacterium | reverse complement strand
CTGGCATCAGCGTGTGAGGCGCTTCCGCATCGGATACACGACGCCAATCGCCGCGCCGTGACGGCGAATGAACTGCCACTGCCAGCTTGCGCGTGGCTCCTCGTCCCACTCGTCGAGCGTGACGTCTTCGAAGCTCAGATGAAGCCAGAAGGCATGTGCATTCTGCGTGAATAGATAGACTTGATCCGCTCCCGAAGCCCGCGCATCCTCCATCATCAGTTCGGCCATGCGTCGTCCCAAACCCGTGCCCCGCACGCGCGGATCGAGGACGACGCTGCGGATCGCGCCCGTCTTCCCGTACATCTCCAGCCCACCCGTCCCGACGACCTCGCCGTCGCAGTCCGCGACGATGAATCCGCCCAGGAACTCCTCGATGAACAGCGGCGGCAGGTCCTCCGCTGCCATCATCTGCGCCATGCGCGGAATATCGTCAGCCCGCGCGCGGCGATAGCTGACGTTGGTCGTGTCCAGCGCGCGACCGGAGGGCGGGGGAGCAGGCGGTGCCATCTCCATCATCGCCTCCGGCGCGCCACCGTCGTCGCCCATACCAGCGGCAAACATAGCCACAAATGGTGGCGATGCCAGCACAGCCAGCATGCGCGCCACGGCCGTGGCAGCGCGTTCAGGCGTCCAATGGCTTCCTGGCACGAACGTTTCTGTCGGCTCAGTCACGGCGCGCTCCTGCTTGACCTCGATACCGGAGGCCCCAATGGGCTTCTCGATGCTACAGTAGCGCTTCGCCAGACTCAAAGCAGAGCATGGCGCGATTGGCACGGCTCGGCGAGCGCTCGGCGTTGACACTCGATCGGACATGCAAGAGGAGGACCTGCCGCGTGGCAGGTCCTCCTTCGGGAACTCGTCGGGGGTCGCGTCTACTGCTCCGGCAGCGCGATCGGCGGGTCCACGAGTCCAGGCTGCGGCTCCACGATCCCACACTCGGTGGCTGGACCAGGCACGCAGGGGAGTGGCAGGTCGATCGGCGCGCAGTCCACGGCAGGCCCACCGACGCAGCCGCCCTCGCCGCATCCAGCGTCGCTGTCGCAGGGTATCGCTGAGCCTTCGCACGACACCGAGCCATCCTCGTACTGAGTGCATTCCGGCGGAAGCGGCACGGGGTAGCATTCGTTCTCGGCGATGCCCGCCATCGGATCCGTCGTCACAACGCACGGCGCGGGCTCAGGGCAGGCGAAGGAGCCATCGCTCGAAACGGCGCACTCCGGCGGCAGGCAGCGGACGCTGCTCATCGCCCGATCGGAGCCGAGATCGTCGCCGGTGTCTTCGCAGACTGGAGGCGCCTCACAGTCGATGGGCGGTGCAGCAGGTTCGTTCGCAGGCTTGTCCTCCACCTCAAGTGTGGTTGCTGGATCCGTGGTCACCGGATCGTCGCCTGTCCCCGGGCCGGGTTCCGGAAGGATCACGATGGGCGCGATCGGCGACCAGCAGCCGCCGGCCCACTTGCACACGGTTTGCACGGGGAACGACTCGAGCTGCGCGCAGTCCCAGCCAGGCGACACACCGTCCGGGAAGCATTCGTCGAGGGTCAGCCCGTCCGCACAGACCGGCGGATTCATCAGCCACGGCTCGATGCACGCCGAATCGGGCGGACAGTCTGCGGTCGCATCGCTGCCGCCGCCGTCGACGACGACCATATCGCCGCAATCCGGTACGCCGGCGACGCACATCGCCATGGTCGCGCCTTCAGCCTCTGGGTTCGCCGTCCGCTTGTCGTCACGGGACGCCGTCGCGCCTGGATCGCTGGAAGCGTCGTCTCCGCGCATCGCATACGCCCCCGTGCCGGCCGCGATCGCGAGCGCAATCGCCGCGATACCGATGCCGATTCTCGTCCACTGCTTCATATGGTCCTCCAGTCATCGTCCGGCCGTTGCCGTCCGTTCTCTTGCATGAAGGAATGACGCCAGGACCAGGCATTTGGTTCCCCGCCCGGGAAACCTTCCCGGAATAGCCGTTCGCCGCACCCCCTCGTACAATGCGCCCATGCCCGAATCCCCCTGCAAGCCCGTCCGCCGATGATTCGTGCCCGTTTCGCCGTCGCCCTCGCCGTCATCGTTGCGCTTGCCGCGCTCGGATTCGGCTTCCTGGCGTTCATGTCGACCGTGCGCGACAAGCGGGAGCAGCCTGGGCGGCTCGTCCAGACACGAATCTCCAACGCGACCCAGGGCGGGCCGGTGTACTTCCCACTCGATGAGTTCTTCATGAGCCGCGATGCCGATGGCGACCTGCATGCGCTCTACACGTATCCACCCGGCTTCTTCGGCCACAATCGCGGCTGCCGCGTCGTCTGGGTTCCGGACGAGGTCGCCCCGTCCGGTCAGGCTCAAGCGGTCCCGGGTCTGTTCGTGGACCCGTGCGGCGGCGCGCGCTTCGATCGAGCGGGACGCCTGCTCGGTGGCGAGGCGGATCGAGGCCTCGATTACTTCGAAATGGGGCCAGGCGTCGAAGGCTTCGTCGTCGACACGCGCACACTCTGGTGCGGTCGCCTCTTCGGCGTCACGTACCCGGATGACCCGACCGTGACCGCGACATCGTCCCCAGCGCCAACATCGACGCCCGGGCCACCCTCGCCATCGCCACGCCCCGGTTTGCCTTCGCCGCCGCCACTGACACGGACGCCCGCGCCCGCCTCGACGATCACCGCGACCGCTTCGCCGCTGGGCACTACCGTCTCGACTCCCACGCCCGACGTCGGTCCGCGCGAATGCGATCGCGTGACATCGAGCTCGAAGCGGTAGCGGTAGCCGTAGCCGTTACGTCTTCGCGATGCGCCGTTGGTGCAGTTTTATCTCTCGATCTGCCCAGCCATTCATCGGATACCGCAGCGGGCCCAGTTTCTTCGGTAGGTCCGGGTACGTCAGTTCGCCCCGGATGATCTCCGTCAGGTACCGCCAGAAACGGCCGTTGTACTTCAGCATCAGCACCGAGAATCCCGGTAGCCGCTGCAGGATCGCCTGCAGACGCCGCGACGCCAGGATCTCTTCGTGCATCGCCGCTTCTAGCGCCGGCTGGTACGACGAAAGACTCGCCGTCTCGCCGCCGAGGTAGCGTTGCGCTTCCTCCGCGGCGATGCGACCGCT
>JANPBN010000600.1:0-2565 GCA_031430415.1 Dehalococcoidia bacterium | reverse complement strand
CTGGTAGCGATCCTCGGTGTGTTCCAGTTGTCGCTCGAGATCGAACTTGACCCGCTGCTGGCGTCGCACGGTCGCGCCATCCTCGGGCCGTTGCGCCTGACCCGCCTTGAACCAATCCGTCCAGACGTCGTGCGCCGGCGTCTCCGTGCCGGGCCACAGCACCATGAAGGGCATCAGCAGCTGCCCGCCCGGTTCCAGATGCGCGCGGAAGCGCTGCATCGCCTCCGCCGCGTCAGCCTCGTCCGTCAGCAGCAGGAACGAGCTCGACGGCACGAAGATCGTCCGGTAGCGTCGCGGCAGATCCAGATCCTGCATCTGTTGCTGGTACAGATTGGGCGAGAGATCGAGCGCCCGCGCCTTCTCATGACAGAGCGCCAGCATCTCGGGCGAGTTGTCCACGCCATCGCAGTCGATGCCCTGTTGCAGGTAGTCGAGAACGAGCCGCCCGGTGCCGCAGCCGACATCGAGCGCCGGCTCGCCGCCCCGCGCGGTCGCCTCGCGATAGAACGGGCGGTCGGGCCACGTGCTGTAGTCGCCGCGCAGAAGATCCCACGCGCGGGCCTTCAATCCACGGTATTCGTATGTCGCATCCGTCATAGAGCTGCATTATAGGGAGCCTTCCGCGCTTGACGTGAGGGCGACCCCCTAGGGACGCCGCCGCGTAGGCCGTTGTTATACTTTGGCGCTCAGGCGAGGAGGCGGCGTGCTACTCACGCTCGACATCGGCAACACCAACGTCACCATCGGCGTGTTCGATGGACAGGATCTCCGCGCGACGTGGCGTATCGCCACCGACAAGGAGCGCCTCGCCGACGAGTACGCCGTGATGCTGCTCGGCCTCTTCGGCACGACCGACATCGCGCTCGCCGACATCGACGCTGCCGTGATGGCGAGCGTTGTGCCGGATCTGGCGCCCGTCTTTGAGCAGCTATGCCACCGCTACTTCAAGGTGGAGCCGCTCGTCGTCGGCACCGGCACCCGCACCGGCGTCCGCATCCTCTACGATAACCCGCGCGAGGTCGGCGCCGATCGTATCGTCGATGTCGTTGCGGCGCTGCAGCTCTACGGCCCGCCGCCGCTGATCATCGTCGACTTCGGTACGGCGACCGTGTTCGACGCCGTTTCGGCCGAAGGCGACTACCTCGGCGGCGCCATCGCTCCCGGCATCGGCATCTCGTCCGAGGCGCTGTTCGAGCGTGCGGCGAAGCTGTATCGCGTCGAACTCGAACGCCCCAAGACGGCCATCGGCAAGAACACCGTGGGCGCGATCCAGTCCGGCACGCTGTTCGGATACGTCGGGTTGATCGAGGGCATGGTCACGCGCTTCAAGAAGGAACTCGGCGGCGAAGCGCGCGTCATCGCCACCGGAGGCTGGGCGGCGCTTCTGGCGAAGGAGACGCAGGTCTTCGATGCGGTGGACCTGAATCTGACCCTAACAGGCCTGCGCCTCATCCACGAAGCGCACCAGCGCGCGGGGCGCGACTAGATGTTGCGCGGGAAGCGAATCGTCCTCGGCGTCACGGGCAGCATCGCGTGCTACAAGGCCGCCGACATCGCGAGCAAGTTGACGCAGGCTGGCGCGCTGGTCGACGTCATCCTCACCGACGCCGCGCAGCACTTCGTATCGCCGTTGACGTTTCGGAGCCTGACCGCGCGTCCGGTGTTCACCGACATGTATGATCCGCAGTCGCCGCTCGCCGAAGAGCACGTCGCCCTGGCGCGCGAGTGCGATGCGTTGCTCATCGCCCCCGCGAGTGCGACGACGCTGGCACGCCTGGCGCACGGCCTCGCCGATAACATGGTCGCCCTGACCGCGCTGGCCACGACCGCACCCGTCGTCGTCGCGCCGGCGATGGATGCACAGATGTGGGAGCACGTCGCGACGCGCGCGAACTGCGAGACACTGCGATCGCGCGGCGTCGCCTTCGCCGGCCCGGCGGAGGGGCGGCTCGCCAGCGGCCACATGGGTTTCGGTCGCCTCGCTGAGACGGAGCAGATCCTTGGCGCCTTGAGCCAGGCGCTCGGGCGCTCGGGCGACCTCGCCGGCCGCGCGATCGTCGTCAGCGCCGGTGGTACGCAGGAGCCGATCGACCCGGTGCGCTACATCGGCAACCGTTCGTCGGGGAAGATGGGTTTCGCGCTGGCCGAGGCGGCGCGCGACCGAGGCGCCGCTGTCACGCTCGTCTGCGGGCCGGTCGCGCTCGCCACGCCCTTCGGCGTCGAGCGCATCGACAGTCGCACGACAGCCGAGATGGCGGAAGCCGTGCGGTGCGCCGTTCGCGGCTGCGACGCGCTCATCATGGCAGCGGCGCCCGCGGACTTCCGCGCCGCGAATGCCGCCGGCCACAAGATCAAGCGCACGGGCGATGCCATGAGCGTCGAGCTCGTCCCGAATGACGACATTCTCGGCGGCCTCACAGGTGCCTTCGTGAAGGTGGGCTTCGCCGCCGAGACGCAGGATCTGCTGGCGAACGCAGAAGCAAAGATCGCCCGCAAGGGACTGCACCTCATCGTCGCGAACGACGTCACGGCCGAGGGCGCGGGATTCGCCGTCGACACGAATCG
>JANPBN010000599.1:0-3322 GCA_031430415.1 Dehalococcoidia bacterium | reverse complement strand
GGTTCTGGACAGCAAGTGACAGTGCGCATCCGGGTGAAGGCCCAGCAGCCGTACTACATCCAGATCGGCGGCCGTAACGGCGACTCCGGATTCCTCGCCACCGACATCGACTGCGATCCATCGCCGTGTCCGCCTCCGTATGACTCGATGTTCTCGCCCAGCTGGCTGCAGGCCCCGGCATACCTACCGCAGTACCAGTACCAGTACCACGACACCCGCGGCGCCACCGTCTCCGATGCCGAACCGACGTCGTGCGGCAACATGGGCAATACGATCTGGTACTTCGTCGAGAGCACCGGCACGACCACACTGCGATTCACCGCCGCGAACAGCTCGTTCCCTGCCGCCATCGCCGTCTACCGCATCCCGGCGTCCGATACCGAGAATGTAGTCGTCGGCGATCGTGTCACCTGCGCCGACGGCAGCGCGCAGCCCGCCGCCGCGACGTTCGACATCGTGCCGGGTGAGCGGTATCGCGTGCAGATCGGCGGCCGAAACGGGGCATCGGGCGACATGGAGATGCAGATCGACTGCCTGCCCGCCTGCCCGCCTCAGAACGACAACATGGGCTCCCCCTGGACTGTGAGCAGCGGCGAGAGCAACACGATCGATACGCGGGGAGCAACGCTGGAGGCAGGTGAGATACAACCGTGCGGCGGCGATGAAGGGCTGACGAAGACCGTGTGGTTCTGGCCCTACCCGTCCGGGTTCCGTACCGACAGCGAGAACCAGACCGGCCACGTCACGGTCACCACCGCCGGCAGTGACTTTGAGACGGTCATCGCGGTCTACACGTCGGAGGGCTTCTCACCGCCCGGAGGCGCGACCGAGATGGCATGCGGCAAGGGCACGCTCTCCTTCGACATGGAGCCGACCCAGCAGTACCACGTACAGATTGGCGGCGTCGCGGGTGCGGGAGGGCAGCTGCGATTCTCCTTCGAGTGCAGCGGCAACTGCCCGAGCGGCTATCCCGCAGGACAGCCCGGCGGCGGCATCGTGGGACCGGATACCGGAAGCGGCGGCTATCTGCCGGGGAGCCGCCAGCGCTGACCGCCTGACATCGTTGCGCCCAGACTGCGGACGCGAAACGGGGGACGACCCTGGTGCGTCCGTAGTCCGTTTTTCAGCCGGGGCGTGGTACATCTGTACCTGACATCGCGCACATCGTTGGTTCGATACTGCGGCCAAGCGATAAGGAGACGGCGATGGCGGCGAATCCAGTGTTCTGCACGAACTGCGGCATCGAGGACGAACGTGCCGAGGCGTACTGCCCGGCCTGCGGCACGGCGCGCGAGATACCGCCAAAGCGGCTCGCCGGCCACATCGGCTTCGTGCTGAACGAGTTGCAGCGCGAACCGATGACATCCGCAGTGGACGAACCGACGCGCGACGCGCTGACGACGCACTATCGCGACGCGCTGTCGGCGCTCGCGCCTCGGCCACTCGCGCAACCGGTGATCGCACCGCCGCGCCCGGCTCCTGCTCCCGCACCAGCGCCGGTGTACGCACCGGCCGCCCCATCGTCGCGCCGGGCCGTGCCGGTCGCGCCGCCCGTGGCACCGTCGCCGCCGTACGACTGGAGCTGGCTCGCGGAGCAGCAAGCGAACTTGTTCCTGTTCGCCGGCGCATTCCTGACGGTGATCGCCGCGCTCATCTACGTCGGCTACTCGGGCGAGGCGGTCGGCGGCGTGCCGAAGATGACGCTGCTCGTCGTGTACACGCTGGCATTTCTCGCTGCCGGGTACGGGTGCCGCCGCATCGAGAGGGTGGCGACGGCCGGAAACGTGTTCTTCGGCGTCGGCGCGATACTCGTGCCGCTGAACTTCGTGGCGGCGCGCACGATTTTCTCCGAAGAGGAAGTCAGCGCCGAGTCAATGTGGCTCGCCGGATCGCTCGTGTCGGCGGCGTTCTACGCCGGCGTCGCGTGGATTGGCCTGGGCCGGATGTACGGCATCGCTTCCGGCGCCGCGCTGCTGAGCGCGACATTGGCCGCGACGCACGTCACAGGCATGCCGGTCGAGTGGCGACCGCTGCCGCTGATCGCCGTCGCGTTCGCGATGACGCTCACCGATCTCAAGGCGCCGGCCGATGTACGGAAGCGCATCGGCAACACCTGGAGCCCGATCGGGCAGATCGCTGCCGTCGCCGCCGCGAGCGTCGCGGTGGCCATGGCGCCGCTGTTCGGCATCGAAGACGTCATGGAGGGCGCGATCCGCTGGTACCTGCCGGTGACGCTCGCCGCCTTTACGCTGGCCGCCGGCTACACCGCCAGTGCCTCGTTGCGACGCGAGCACGGCGCAGCAACCGTCATCGGGTTTTCGGCCGCGTTCATCAGCGTGGCCTTCGCGCTCGACCTTCGGGCAGAAGCGTATGGCGTAGCGTTCGCGTTGCTGGGCCTGACCCTGATGGCCTTGAATGCGGCAGCAGCGCGCCGAGGCGCCGCGTCACGCCTGCCATCGCAGAGCAGCGACTTCCTCCATCACGGCGCGCTTGCCGCGGCCGCGATGGGCGCCGCCATCGGCCTGTCTGTGCTCGGCGCGGCGCGGGATGAGTTCGACCCGTACATCATCGAGACGCGCTGGTTTGTGCTCGGAATCGCGATCCCCACGGCGCTCATGTTCGCCGTGGACGCCTTCGCGCTGCGCACACGCCTGGGCGCGTTGGCGCTGCCGGTCGGCGTGCTCGCCGTCGCCACGGCGACGCTCTACGGATTTGACGCGCCGATCGAGTGGTACAGCATCGCGGCCGTGTCGGTGGCGCTCGCGACGGCCGCAGCTGCCCGGTTCGCGCCGGAGTCCGCGTCAACATACGTACATTCCGAGTGGCGCGGCGACGTGTTCTTCGTGGCACGGATCGGCGCCGGCGCGGGCGCGCTCCTCGCCCTGATGATCGCCGTCGCTGCCAGCGAGGAGACATCCACGATCGAGATCGCCTGGCGTTGGTATCTGCCGATGGCGCTCGCTCTGGCGACGCTCGTCGCGGGACTCGATGCATCGCGAAGGGCCGTGTTCGAGACGACGGCGCCGTTCGTGACCGGCATCGCCGCAACCGTGCTGGCGTGCTTGTGGAGTGTCGGCGTGCCCATCGAGTGGTACAGCGTGGGGTTGGCCGCGACGGGGCTCGCGGCGGCAGCCGCGGCACGCTTCGCGCCCGCTTTGCGGCAGTACATCCACGGGGAGTGGCGCGGCGATGTCTTCGTCGTTGCGCGCGTCGGGGCCGCCGCAGGAGCGCTGATGGCACTCGGAATAGCCGCCATCGCGAGCGAAGAGGCATCCAGCATCGACGTAGCGTGGCGCTGGTATCTCCCGTTGGCGCTGGCTCT
>JANPBN010000598.1:0-1843 GCA_031430415.1 Dehalococcoidia bacterium | reverse complement strand
CAAGACGCCGGCGTGGCGCGAGGTGTACGCGGAGATCCTCGACCAGCTTGTGGCGCGGCACACGACGTATCACTCGGCGATCGATTGGCTGACGATGCTCGGGCACGACCCGAAGCGCGCGAACTATCCGGAGGAGTACCGTGGCCTCATTCCGGCGGAGCACTGGGGCAACTACGACGCGCCCGGCTGGACGGCGAACGGCATCGAACCGTGGGGCCTGCAGATGGATCCGGTGGGCGCCGATGGCAATCTCTTCTACAAGGGGTTCTTCCTGCTCATTCTCGGGTTGCATCGCTATGTGTCGGGCGATGCCAAGTGGGACCGCCCGTTCGAGATGGTGCGCGACGGCGAGAACACCTTTACGTGGAGCTACGGCAGGATCGCGCAGCATCTGGCGGATCAGTGGCGCGCACGCCCGGAAGGCTGCCACTGCGAGAACACGAAGATCTGGCCGTACTGTCTCTCCGGCGCTGGACTCGGGCTGATGATGCACGACAAGCTCATGGGCACGAAGCACCATGAGGTGTTCGACGTGTGGTGGGAGCACGCGCTGAAGAATTACATGTCATTCGGGGCGAACGGTGATCCGGAGTGGGTCGCCCTGTACTACGACCCGATCATCGACCATGTGCAGAGCGCAGGCCCGCTCGGCGGCATCGTGACATCGCTCTACCTTGCACCGCAGCGGCGCGAGATCGCGAACACGTTCTACGACTTTGCCGCCCGCACGCTCGGTCTGCGCGATCCTGCACGCGACATTCCGATGTTGCCGGATCGCCGGATCAACGCGCTGCTGTACACGCTGGCGACGGAGCGGCGCGGGAGCGGCTGGACGCGTTCAACGACCGCTCGCTGGAGCCCACATGGAGCGGATCCGAGTTCACGTGGGGCTTCGGGCTGAATGAGCCGCACCCGCGCGGGCAACTGAACGCGACGATGATGGTGGGCGAGACGGGCGACGAGGGCGCATGGTGGCGGCTGTTCAACGAGCCGAACCTGGCGAAGTTCGAGCAGCCGACCGTCGCCGGCGTCGACTTTCCGGCGCTGGGCATCAGCGAGGCGTCGTACGATGCCGGCACGCGGACGCTGCGCATCACCACCGACGTCGGCGACCCGGCGCGACGGGGAGCGGCGACGTGGTTCCGCATCGAGAACGTGCGCGATCCACAGACAGCGAAGATCTCGTGCGACGGATCCGAGTTCACGAACTGGTGGACGCTGCCGGACGGCAACATCCAGATCGCCACCGATATCGGCGTGCACGCGTTCCAGCTGATCGAGCAGTCGCCGTCATGACCGTCGTGGTGACGCAGTAGGACGCGGCGAACGCCGGCTACCGGCCTTCGAACACAGGTGTGCGCTTTTCGATGAATGCCTGTACGCCCTCGGCGAAGTCCTTCGAGCGGAACAGCGGGATCAGCTGCAGGTAGACGTGGTGGACGTTCGCCTCGAACGTCTCGTCCATGGACATGCGCATCATGCGCTTCGTCGACTGGACGGCGAGGGGCGAGTTCTGGCAGATCTCGGTGGCCATCGCCCGTGCTTCGGCCATGAGCGCGTCGCCGGCGACGACCTTGTTCACAAGACCCATCGACAGCGAGTCGTCGGCGTTGAGCGTGAGGCCGCGGAACGCGATCTCGGACGCCTTCGCCCATCCGACGAGGCGAGGCAGCAGCCAGGTGCCGCCGCTTTCGGGCAGCACGCCGCGCTTCGTGAAGATCGCGGCGAGCTTCGCCGTGTCGGACATGATGCGAATGTCGCAGCCGAGAGCGAGGTCGAGGCCGTAGCCGGCCGCCGCGCCGTTGACGGCGCAGATGACGGGCTTGTCGGTCTGGTGCAGCAC
>JANPBN010000597.1:0-1508 GCA_031430415.1 Dehalococcoidia bacterium | reverse complement strand
ATCACGTATTCGCGCAAGGTGTTCATTCCGCTGACGAACCTTTGCCGCCAGAAGTGCGGCTATTGCACCTTCGCCCGCGGTCCTAACGAAGACGTCGCACACACGATGTCTCCCGACGAAGTGCTGGCCGTCGCGCGTGCCGGGGCGCGGCAGGGTTGCAAGGAGGCGCTTTTTTCGCTGGGCGAGCGACCGGAGGAGACGTACGAGGCCGTCCGAAACGATCTGGCGCGCTTCGGCCACACGACGATCTCGTCGTATCTCGTGGAGATGAGCGAACTCGTTCTGCGCGAGACGGGACTGACGCCGCACAGCAACCAGGGCATCATGGAACGCGAAGAGATCGCCGCGCTGAGGCCGTACAACGCATCGATGGGGATGATGCTGGAGACGGTGTCGCTACGGCTGCACGAGAAGGGTGGCGCGCACTACAACTGCCCCGGCAAGATCCCCGAGGAGCGCCTGCGGACGATGCGTTACGCGGGAGAGATGGGCGTGGCGTGGACGACGGGCATCCTCATCGGCATCGGCGAGACGCGGGAAGAACGCGTCGACTCGCTGCTGGCGATCCGCGATCTGCACGAGGAGTTCGGGCACATCCAGGAAGTGATTGTGCAGAACTTCCGCGTGAAGGACGACATCCGTATGCGGCAGGCCGATGAGCCGAGCGTGTTCGAGATGCTGCGCACGATCGCGACGGCGCGCCTCTTGCTCGGCGGCGAGATGAACATCCAGGCGCCGCCGAACCTGACGCCGGATGCGCACGGCGCGTATCTCCTCGCCGGCATCAACGACTGGGGCGGCATCTCGCCGGTGACGAAAGACTTCATCAACCCGGAGCGGCCCTGGCCCGTGATCGCGGAACTCAAGGAGACGTGCGCCGATGCGGGGTTCGACCTGCGCGAGCGGCTGAGCCTGTATCCGGAGTACACGTCGGCCGATAGCCGCTTCGTGCCGGAAGCGATCCGTCCGATCATCGACCGCATGACAGACAGCGACGGCCTCGTACGCCGGGAGGAAGAGCGATGGTAAGCGACGACAACATGGTGGACTGGTCGCGGCCGCTGCCGGTACAGCGCGAGATTGCGGCGATCCTCGACTGCGCGCTCTCGGGCGACGATATCAGCGTCGATGACGCGGTGGTGCTGTTCGAGGCGCAGGGGCCATCGCTCACGGCAGTGCTGCAGGCGGCGGACGAACTGCGGCGCCGGACGGTCGGCGATCGGGTGACGTACGTCCTCAACCGCAACATCAACTTCACCAACGTGTGCATCAAGCATTGCGGCTTCTGCGCCTTCAGCCGCGATCACCGGCAGGAGGAGGGCTACTTCCTGCCGATGTCGGAGGTGATCCGCCGCGCCCGCGAGGCGTGGGATCTCGGTGCGCGCGAGATCTGCGTGCAGGCGGGCCTGCCGCCGAAGATGGACGGCTACTATTACGTCGATCTGACCAAGGCGATCAAGGCGGAGATGCCCGACATGCACATCCACGGCTTCTCGCCGGAGGAGGTG
>JANPBN010000596.1:0-1825 GCA_031430415.1 Dehalococcoidia bacterium | reverse complement strand
CACTCGTGTCGCAAGGAGCGTTGCGGACCTCGTCGGGGTCAGCAATGCAGTCATAGACATGCTCGCGCCGGACCACTCGGTCCGGCTCCGCTGTATGAATCAGGAACTCTCGGAGGCCTCGGCATTTAGTGATCGATGGACCCGGGCTGCGCAGCGTCCCGATCCCGTACGCAATATCGTGATCGCGACGCGCGAGCCGATGATCTTTGAGGATTCGCAAAATGACGAACGCATCCCCGAGCGCGGACGGGCATTCTTCGTACAGACGCTCATCCGATCATCGGCGGTATTCCCGCTCGTCGTGAAGGACGATGTAGTAGGCATTCTCTCGCTTGCCAGTATGCGGCCGACGCGCTTCGATGGCCGACAGGGAGAACTGATTGAAGGCGTGGCGACTCAAATCGCCGTAGCGATTAAAGGCGTCCAGCTCTATGACGATCGCGTCGAAGCAGAAGCGGCTCTTCGACGGAGCCAGGAACTCCTTACTGCAACCATCGAGTCGACCGCCGACGGAATTCTTGCCGTTGATCAGACGGGGAGGGTCACGTACGCCAACCGGCGCTTCTCCGACATGTGGAGTATCCCGCCCGCACTTATGGCCGCGGGACAAGACAATCAACTTATCGAGTACGTGCTGTCACAAGTAGTGGACCCTGAGGCGTTTATGGCGCGGATAGGCGTCCTGTACACCAGCAACGAGGAAGACCTCGGCACGTTAACGTTCAGGGACGGCCGGGTGTTCGAGCGCTACTCACGCGCGCTCATTCAAGATGAGGTTCTGGCAGGTCGTGTCTGGAGCTTTCGCGACGTGTCGGAGCGCCACCGCGGGGAATTGCGTCTGATCGATCAGGCACGACGCGATTCACTAACGAACCTCCTCAACCATGCCGCGATCGAAGACGCGCTACTCGAGTGCTCGACAACTAACGCATCCGTTGGCGTCGTTGTTGTCGACATCGACGGCATGAAAGCAGTCAACGACACGTATGGCCACGTCGTTGGAGACCAGGCTTTGACCGCAGTGGCCGACGCGCTCCGGGATGATGCGGCGATTGTGGGCAGGTACGGGGGAGACGAGTTTATCGTCGTGTTGCCAGGCATGCAGCGGCAAACGGCGAAGCGTTACTGCCACGGCGTGATGAAGCGCCTGTCGCGATCACGTGTGATCGACCGCACCAACGGTGGAAGGGTGCCAGTCACCGTGAGTATGGGGTTGACCATCTGGCCCGTCGAAGTACGAGCGATCGACGACGCGATCCGCGTCGCCGACGAGGCGATGTACTCGGAGAAACGCGAGCGCGCGATCACAAACGAGGTATCGGGCGAACGGAAGGCTCTGGCCGACGACCGCGCCGCACGCATGATCGGCGAAATCGTTCCGTTGCTTACGTCGTCCGCGCGGCTCGACGAGAAGCTGCGACTTGTCGCACGAAGACTGGCAGACGGCGCCGGCTACGCGGCTGTGCGGTTCGTGCTGGACCGTAACGTTGAGGCGAGGCGCGCGTCGGGCGCGTTCTATCTCCCCGACGTCGGCGACGTCCAGTCCGAAGAGTTGATGCCCGAGATGAGCGACCTCGTTCGGCGGAGCAAGCTACCGATGTTCGTCGACGATATTTCGACAGACCCCGGCGTTCCCGAGACTCAGCGCGCTCTGGCGAAGGAATCCGGCCTTGGACCAGGCCTGTACGTGCCCCTGCTCTCCCAAAGCGCCGTCGTCGGCCTTCTCGCGGTAGCCTCTCGCACGGGATCGCCGCTTGATGCGCGCGACGCAAGGTTCCTCGCCGCGGTTGCGGAGCAGGTGATGGTGAATATCGATCTTCACCGG
>JANPBN010000595.1:0-3105 GCA_031430415.1 Dehalococcoidia bacterium | reverse complement strand
TGGCGAAGCTCGATCCGGGGGAGAACCCGGCGTTGGTCGCGAGCGCGATCGAATTCGTGCTTGAGGGGCTTCACCTGAACAAGCGGCTGAACAAGGACCGCGTTGGCGGCCGCGTGCAGTACCGGGGGTAGGCGCGGGGGCACGTAAGGGTTACGAAGTCCGAAGGGACTAACATCATGGTCGCATTTCGATACTCCGAATGGGACGGCACGCAGGAGATCCCGCCGCTCAATCCCGATGAGGTGCTCGACGCACTGACGGACGACCTGATGAACTTCGGGGATCTGCAGCACGCGATGCGCAATCTGCTGCAGCGCGGCATGCGGGACAACACCGGGAACCGGCTTCAGGGTCTGCGAGACCTGCTCCAGCAGTTGAGGCAGCAGCGGCGCAACACCCTCGACAAGTACAACCTCTCCTCGGTCATGGACGACATCAAGAAGCGGCTCGATGAGGTGCTCGGTATGGAGCGCGCGACGATCGACCGCCGGCTCGACGAGACGCAAGGGCCGCCGTCGGGCGGTGAGGGCGCGCCGGAGGCGGGCTCGCCGCAGGGCAGCGACCGCCAGAGTGGCGACCAGCAGGCACAGCCACCATCCGGGGCGCAACCCAAGACGCAGCCGGGCGGCCCGAATGACGGCGCCGAGACGGGCGGGCCGGCGCAGGCCTCGGGCCAACACGCGGGCGGCGGCGACCAGGACGAATTCGCCGCAATGCTCAAGAACATCGCGGACCGCAAGAAGAGCTTTCTCGACAATCTGCCGACGGACGTACCCGGCGCGGTCAAGGATCTGCAGAACTACGAGTTCATGGATCCTGAGGCGCAGCACAAGTTTACCGAGTTGATGGAAATGCTGAAGAAGGCCATGACGGAGACCTTCTTCAAGGATCTTCAGCAGCAAATCAGCAACATGTCCCCCGAGGACATGGCCCGCATGAAGCAGATGGTGCAAGACCTGAACCAGATGCTGAGCGATCGCCTCGCGGGGAACGAGCCGGATTTCGAGTCATTCATGCAGAAGTACGGCGACTTGTTCGGCGAGAACCCGCCGCAGTCGCTCGACGAGCTCATCGCCCAGATGCAGGGACAGATGGCGCAGATGCAGAACCTGCTCGACAGTCTGCCCGGCGACATGCGGCAGCAGCTCTCGGATCTGCTCAGCGACAAGATCGGCGATCCCGACCTGCAGGCGGAATTGAACGAACTGGCGACGAACCTGGAGTTCCTGTCGCCGATGCGCGACATGCGGAATCAGTACCCCTTCCGCGGCGACGAGGAGCTCGACCTCGGCGAAGCTATGCAGCTGATGGACCGCATGCAGTCGATGGACGAACTCGAACGCCAACTCGAACGCACGCAGTATGGCGGCGATGTCGACGAGATCGATGAAGAGAAGCTGCGTGACTTGCTGGGCGATGAGGCGAGTGAGACGCTCGATCAGCTCAAGAAGTTCCTCGAGATCCTCGAGGAGTCCGGCTACATCCGGAAGAAGGGCAACAACTGGGAGCTGACGCCGCGCGGCACCCGGAAGATCGGGCAGAAGGCGCTCGGCGAGATCTACTCACAGCTCAAGAACGACTCATTCGGCAAGCACGCCATTCGCGACACGGGGCGCGGCGGCGAGCGCGCCGACGACACGAAGAAGTACGAATTCGGGGATCCGTTCCACCTGGCGCTGGACAAGACGATCATGAACTCGTTGCAGCGCGAAGGCCCGTCGCTGCCGGTACATTTGACGAAGGACGACTTCGAGGTGTACCGCTCCGAAGAACTGACGCAGACGGCGACGGTGATGATGGTCGACCTGTCGTGGTCAATGGCGCTTCGCGGCTCGTTCCAGGCGGCGAAGAAGGTGGCGCTCGCGCTCAACAACCTGATCACGAGTCAGTTCACGCGTGACAGCCTGTACATCATCGGGTTCTCAGCCTATGCACGACAGCTCAACGCGGAGCAACTGCCGTATGTTCGCTGGGACGAGTCGGTACTCGGCACGAACATGCATCACGCGCTGATGATGGCGCAGAATCTCCTCTCGAAGCACAAGGGCGGGACGCGCCAGATCATCATGATCAGCGACGGCGAGCCGACGGCGCATCTCGAGCGGGGGCGGTCATATTTTGCCTATCCGCCGAGCCCGATCACGATCCGCGAGACGCTGAAGGAAGTGAAGCGAGCGACGCAGAAGGGCATCACGATCAACACCTTCATGCTCGATCGCAACTACTACCTGAAGGAGTTCGTGAACCAGGTTGCCAAGATCAACAAGGGGCGCGTGTTTTACACGACACCGGACAAGCTTGGGCAGTACATCCTCGTCGACTACGTGCAGAACAAGCGCAAGGATGTACGGGGCACGTAACGCGACAGCGCGCTTAGAGCGCCTTCCTGACGACGACATAGCGGCCGGCATCGCGCACATGCGTGAAGCCGGCCGCTTCGTACATCTTGAGGGAGCCGTGATAGCCACCGGCTGCGGAGGGCACGGCATTCGGCGGATACGCCTCGGCGAAGGCCAGACCCTTCGCGCGCAGCATGTCGCACGCCGCGTCGAGCAGCTTCGTCGCCAGCCCCTGCCCACGATACTGCGGAGCGACGACGAAGCAGACGAACGCACCAGTTCTGTCCGGATCCTCGCACTCAAAGCCCTCAACATGATCAAGCTGCGGCAGCGCGCGTCGCGGCGCCGCGTGGCACCAGCCGACGACTGCACCTCCGGCGTACGCGAGCACGCCATTCGACTGTCTGTTTTCTATGCGCATCAGCTTCTCCGCGCGATTCTGCGCCGCGGGCCGAGCGTCGAAGTCGAGCGGGTCGCCTGAGATCTCGTACGAGAGGCAGTAGCACGACGCCCAAGCCGGGTTGTCGCAGAGCGCAGGGCCATCAAAGTACGCCATGTAGTCGCGGGCGCGATCGGGCGCCAGTGGCTCGATGCTGATGTCCGCGGGCAGTAGCGCTTCGCGGCCGTCCCAGCCGCCGGTGCGCCGAATCGCGTGGACGACGTTCGCGCGGCGTGCTGGCGACAGCTGCACCTCCGGATGCCGCGACGCAGTGTGATCGAGGTACGCGACCGTCAGTGCGTCACCATCCGCCGCCTCGATGCGGCT
>JANPBN010000594.1:0-1885 GCA_031430415.1 Dehalococcoidia bacterium | reverse complement strand
CGACGTCCAAAGAGTCTCCGGTGAATAAGGCGGTACTGCGATGAACGACGCCGAAGAACTGCTGCGCGCTGCATTGGCCCGTGTGCCGGCAACCCTTGCCGAGCACGTACTGCGCGTCGCCGACGAAGCGGCGCGCCTGGCGGTGGTGCACGGTGTCGACCGCGATGCAGCGCGGATCGCGGCGCTCGGCCACGACATCCTGCGAGGACACAGCCCGGAACGTCTGCTGCAGATCTGCGACGAGCAAGGCTATGCGGCCGATCCGGTGGATCGGATGGAGCCGATCCTGCTGCACGGGCCGCTGGCCGTCGCGATCCTGCGAGAGCAGTACAAGGTGCTCGACGCGGACGTGCTGGGCGCGGCAGCGGCACACACGACGGCGCGTCCCAACATGACGAAGCTCCAAAAGCTGATCTTCATCGCCGACAAGATCGAGCCGCACAAGATGGGCGGCCGTCCGCCAGTGATCCACGTCGGCGACCTGGCCGAGAGCGATCTCGACGCGGCGATGCTGGCGTACCTCGACTACCACGTGAAGCTGGCGCTCGAGCGTGGCTGGCCGCTGCACCCGAACACGGTCGGCGCCCGGAACGAACTGCTCGTCGGCGTGCGGAACGCAGCCGCGCCGGGATAGGTGAGCGCTACCGCTGCTCCCGCAGCCAGCGGGCGGCGTCCTTGGCGTGGTAGGTGATGATGATGTCGGCGCCTGCGCGCTTGATCGATGTGAGAATCTCGAGCGTGATGCGCTGCTCATCAACCCAGCCGTTCTGCGCGGCGGCCTTCACCATGGCGTACTCGCCGCTGACGTTGTAGGCCGCCAGCGGCGCATCGAACGCGTCACGGGCGCGCGATATCACATCGAGATATGCCAGCGCGGGCTTCACCATGACGATGTCGGCGCCTTCGGCGATGTCGTCCTCGATCTCGGCGATCGCCTCGCGCGCGTTCGGCGGATCCATCTGGTAGCCGCGCCGATCGCCGAACTGCGGTGCGCTGTCAGCGGCCTCGCGGAACGGCCCGTAGAACGCGGACGCATACTTCGCGCTGTACGCCATGATCGGCGTGTTGACGTAGCCGGCGTCGTCGAGCGTCTCACGGATCGCGGCGACGCGGCCGTCCATCATGTCGCTGGGTGCGACGATGTCGGCCCCGGCACGGGCGTGCGACAACGCGCTGCGGGCGAGAAGGTCAATCGACTCGTCGTTATCGATCTGGCCATTCAGGACGACGCCGCAGTGACCGTGGCTGGTGTATTCGCAGAGACAGACATCGGTGATGACGAGCAGGTCGGGAGCGGCGGCCTTGAAGGCGCGCACCGCCTCCTGGACGATGCCGTCAGCCGCGAACGCCTCGGAGCCGCGCTCGTCCTTCGCGGCTGGCAGCCCGAAGAGCAGCACGGCGGGGATGCCAAGGGTGCGCAGGTCGTCAGCCTCACGCGGGATTTGGTCGAGCGAGATGCGGTACTGCCCAGGCATCGACGAGATCTCCTCGCGGATGTTCTCGCCGTGCATGACGAACAGGGGATAGACGAAGTCGGACGCCGACAGCCGCGTCTCGGCGACGAGGCGTCGTAGCCCCTCGGACTGGCGCAACCGGCGGTGCCGTGCGAACTCTCCGCGATCGATCATGTCGAGCATAGATTTACCCTCTCGTTGCCTTCAGTTTCGCGTTCTTGCGCGAGATGGGGACCTCACCCCCCGGCCCCCTCTCCGATTTCGGAGAGGAGGAGGTCTGCGTACGACATTCTTGCGCTAGGTGGGGACCTCACCCCCCAGCCCCCTCTCCGACTTCGGAGAGGGGGAGGTCGCGTTCCGCCACGGGGAGCGTCACCCCTGCCCTCCTGTCCGTCAAGGAAGCGGAGGTCGAGGCTGCGTATCGTTCGATC
>JANPBN010000593.1:0-3598 GCA_031430415.1 Dehalococcoidia bacterium | reverse complement strand
GCGAAGATCGTCGCGATCTTCGTCTCCTGCAGGAAATCCCGCACCTCGACGATCGCGCGGCTGGCCCATTCTTTCGGGATCAGGCGGCTGTAGTCCGGGAACGTCCCCTGGATCAGCTGCGCCACCATCTCGACGTCCTTCAACTTGAACAGCACCTGCGTGCGGTTCGCGTTGAACGTCATCTGGACGGGGTCTTCCTGATCCTGCAACAGGCGGTTCAGCTCGGCCAGCGCCTTCGCCGGCACGATCACTTCCTGCTTCTCCGCGACCTTCTTCTTGAGCTTCAGGTGCCGCACGGCGAGCCGAAAGCCATCGGCCGCGGCGAACGTCAGGATGTCGTCCTCGACCGAAATGTCCACGCCGGTGAGCACCGGCCGCGAGTCATCCGTCGCGGCGGAGAACACCACTTGCGTGATCGCCTCGCGCAGCGCCTTCGGATCGATCTCGAGCGTGCCGCCGTCCTCGACCGCCGGGATCGGCGGGAAGTCGTCGGCGTCGATGCCGCCAATGGTCGCTTCGTTGCGCGCGCACTTCACCTTGAGCTGCTTCGAGCGAGGCGCCAGCGTCAGTTCGATCTTGTCCGACGGCAGCGAGTTCACGAAGTCCGTGATCAGCCGCGCCGGCACCGTGATCGCGCCCTCTTCCTCGATCTGGCCGCCGATCCAGCAGCTCAGGGCGATGTCGAGGTTCGTCGCCGCGAGCTTGATCCGCCCGTGCTCCGTCGCGATCAGCACGTTCGATGTGATCGGAAGCGTGCTGCGCAGCGCCACCGCGCGCCCGACAATACCCAGACCCTTCGCCAGGTTCTCCTGGAGACACGTAACCTTCATTGCGCTCACCTGTGTAATCACGTTTTCCAAGATTATAGTGTGGCCCGAAGTTGAGCGACAAGAAGATCAGACGCATGATCAAATAGCGCGAGATCACACGCACCATAACGACGCACCGCTTCCCTGCCCGAGTGACCGCGTCTACCCTGCCGGAGATGACAACGGCCGACCCGACCCCCCATCTCGATCGCCTGTTGAAGCTCCTCGAGTTGGACCGCCTCGACAACGACCTCTTCCTCGGCGATCCCGGAACCAGCGGCGGCACGTGGCGGCGCCTCTTCGGCGGGCTCGTCGCGGCGCAATCGGTCGTCGCCGCGTACAACACGCTGACGGAAGGCTCGCTGCACTCCCTCCACGCCTACTTCCTGCGACCCGGCCGCCACGACGCCCCGATCCGCTACGTCGTCTACCGCATCCGCGATGGCCGCACCTTCACGACGCGCGACGTCGTCGCCTACCAGTCCGGCGAAGCGATCTTCAATCTCTCGTGCAGCTTCGCGCGCCCCGAAGAGGGCATCTCGCACCAGACGCCGATGCCCGCTGTGCCGCCGCCGAGCGCCGGCCTGCCCGACTGGGACGAGACCCGCGGCGCAGAAGAGGGAGACGGCCGTGAGCCGCCGCCGTGGATCCGTAACAGCCCAATCGAGATCCGCACCGTCGAGCCCGACGCCAGCGACGACGCCGCACCCCATCGCCAGGTGTGGATGCGCCTCAAGGGCACGCTGCCCGATGAAGAGATCTATCATGCCGCGCTGCTCACGTTCGCCAGCGACCGCGGCCTGCTCGGCACCGTGCGCCGCGCGCACGGCATCGGCCGACGCACCGAATCGGCGGCCTCGCTCGATCACGCCATGTGGTTCCACTACCCGCCGCGCTGGGATGGTTGGCTGCTCTACGCCAGCGATAGCCCGGCCGCGCACGCCGCGCGCGCCCTCATCTTCGGCCAGATCTACCGCCCCGACGGCACCCGCATCGCATCAGTCGCGCAGGAAGGCCTCATCCGCCCGGCGCGCCAGGGGTAGGAAATGCGCCATGAGGTTTGATCGCGCCGACGCCGAAATCATCACCCGGGCGACCGAAGAGATGTCTGCAACCTCGCGCCAAACGATCTCGATGGATCGGCTCGTTAACAACTGGCGTAGGCTTGTCGCGGATGTGGCGCGAGGCGACTACAACTGGTCAATCCACGAGTACTACAACGATGTCGCGACGCGTACGCTCCTCGAATCGATTCGACTACGGCTTTCGGGATTTGGTCGCCATGAACTGGACGCTGTGTTGCGGCCGCTGGATAGCCAGTTTGAGGAGACTACCGTGCCGACTGTGAGACCGTCCGAGAACTGGTGGGAGTTAAGGGTCCCTCGGCGATGCGGTCCTGAACTCGCGGAGGATCTGCGCACCCGCGGGCTCGCGCCGAACGTTTCTGACGCTGAGACGTAGGTGACGGTCCAAAACGTCCGCCACCATCACCACCGCAGCTCGTCGCCCACGGCGATGCCGCGCGCAGCCGCCGCGCCAGCGTTCAGCTCCAGCACGTAGCGCACCGCCACGCCCGACGAGTAGCTGCGTAGATCGCCATCGGCGACGCCCGGTTCCGGCTGCACGTTCGCCGCGATGCCCGTGACGCGCCGATCCTCGCCGATCCAGATCATGTCGAGCGGGATCAGCGTGTCCTTCATCCAGAACGACGCCACGCGCGCGCCGCCGAGATCGAACAGCATGCCCGCGTCGTCATCGAGTTCAGTGCGATGACCGAGGCCGAGCGCGCGCTGCTCCGGCGTCGAAGCGACTTCCGCCCGAATCACGCCTCCGTCATACGCAACCTCAATCACCGGCAGCGATGACGTCGCCGTCGGTGCGGGCGTGGGATCGCTGCTGCCACCGCATCCGGCAAGCGCCAGCGCGAGAAGCAGAGAGAACACAAGTGGAGGGATTCGGGGCATCTGCCGCCATGATACAATCCGCCAGAACCGGCCAACGGAGAATCGATGACCAGCACCCGCCACCCCGCCGGAAACCCGCCTCGATGAGCGACGCCCGCAAGGCGCGCGCCGCCGCTTCTGCGCCGTCCGATGCGAGGTCCGCCGACACCGTGACGCTAGAGGACGCCGGCCGCTACCTGATGCTGGTGCTCGCCGCACTCTTCGTCGGCTTCTTCCTCCTCAGCGGCATGCCGCAAATCACGCTCAACGTCTTCCCGCGCACACTGGCCACGCATCTGATCTTCGCCGCCGTCGCCGTCATCTACGTCGCGTCACTCGCGTGGAAGCGCAGGCTGCCCGGCGGCACCCCGCTCGATCTGGCGATCCTCGGCTTCATCGCGGCCTGGGCGCTCGCTACCTACACCTCGGTCAACTGGCGCATGAGCCTCGAAAGCACCCTCCTGCTCGGCGCCGCCATCATCGTCTTCTACGCCCTCTCCGACCTGCCGTTCCTCGATGCGCAACAACTGCGGCGCGTCATGCTGCTCGCCGGCGGCGTCATGTGCGTCTATGCCGTCTGGATCGTCGCAAACGACTACGTCAGCTATCTCCAGTACGTCGACGAAGTCGAAGGCCTCAGCGGCAGCAACATCTTCCCGCCGACGGTGCCGCGGGTCCACGGCGTCGGCGACCATCCGAATGTCATCGCGATGATCATCACGCTGCTCATGCCCTTCGCGGCGATCACCGCCTACCGCTCGCCGACGCGCTGGGAACGCCTGTCCGGCTGGATCGTGCTGGCGTTCGGCGCGCTCGCCATCTTCCTCACGCTCTCGCGCGGCGGCT
>JANPBN010000592.1:0-2645 GCA_031430415.1 Dehalococcoidia bacterium | reverse complement strand
AGTCCCAGCGCCCGCCCGACGGCCAGTGGCAGCCCGTGGCCGAGCGACCCGCTCGAGATCTCGACGCCCGGCACGAGGTTCCGGTCCGGATGCAGGCCGAGAATCGAGTCGTATCGCACCCACGTCCGTAGCGTGTCTTCGTCGATGAAGCCCTTCGCCGCGAGGACGGCATAGAACGCCATCGGCCCGTGACCCTTCGAGAGCAGGAAGCGGTCGCGCGCATCATCATCCGGGTGCAACGGGTCGATGCGCAGGATGCGGTCGTAGAGCACCCACAGCACGTCGAGCGTCGACATGGCGATGGCGCTGTGCTTCTCGTCCCCCGTCATCAGGCTCATCAGGCGGCGCAGGTCGGCGTATTCCACGGGCGCTGGGCGGGCAGTTGATGGCGTCGGGTAGGCGGCTGTTTCGTGTGTCATGACGTGAGGATAGAACTTCAAGTATGCTTGAGGTCAAGCCCTGCCCGGAGGAAATTGGTTGACACGGCTGCCCGACCACATCACCATCTCCGAACTCGCGAAGCGAAGCGGTGTCGCCGCCTCGGCGCTGCGCTACTACGAGTCGCTTGGGCTCATCGCCGCGGAGCGCACGCCCGGCAACCAGCGACGCTATCGGCGCAGCGTCCTGCGGCGCGTCGCGCTGATCCGCGTGGCGCAGAGCATGGGTGTGACGCTGCAGCAGATCCATCGCGCCCTCGCGACGCTCCCGGATCGACGCGATCCGACGCCCGCCGACTGGGCGCGCCTCTCCCGGCGATGGCACAGCGACCTGAGCGAGCGCATCGGGACGCTGGAGCGGCTGCGCGACCAACTATCATCGTGCATCGGCTGCGGCTGCCTCTCGCTCGAACGGTGCGCCCTCTACAACGCCGATGATCGCATCCAGCGCCGCGGCAACGGTCCGCGCTATCTTCTGGGCGATGTGCCGGAGGGCGCCACGCTCACCGCGCCCGTGCGACGGCCGGGACGCAAGCCAGTAAAGGCCGCGCAATGAGACTGATCTACATCTACGGCCCTCCCGCCGTCGGCAAGCTCACGGTGGCCAGCGAACTCGGGCTGCTCACCGGCATTCCGGTCTTCGACAACCACCTCAGCTTCGATTGCGTGAGGCCGGTGTATGGGATTGACTCGCCGAAACTCAACCCGCTCGTCGAAAAGATCCGGCACCTTGTGATCGGTGAGGCCGCGCGCGACGGCATCAGCCTGATCTTCACCTTCGTCTACGGCCACCCGCACGACATCGACTACGTCGGCCGTATCTGCGATCTCGTCGAAGGACACGGCGGCTCCGTCGACTTCGTCCAGCTCACCTGCGACGCGGCGGCGCAAGAACAACGCGTGGTCGCCGCGCACCGCCTCGGACGCAAGCTCGATTCCGTCGAGAACCTGCGCGAGTGGTCCGCAACCCGCGATCTGACGCGTGCGATCCCGGGCCGCGCAGGGCTGTGCATCGACACCACACACGTCTCCGCAAGGGACACGGCGTTGCGGATCGCCATAGAGCTGGGACTGACGCGGGTATGAGCCGCGGCGCACCGGCGCGTGCGGTATGATCGCCTTCCGGTGGCTCGCTGTCCGGTGGATCACACACGCACTAGCCGCGCAACTTGGCCGGTGAGTAGTATGCCCGTCCGTTCAAGAATGGGAAGCGACGTTCCAGTGAAGCAGCGAATCTTCAGATCCATCGTCGTGATGTCGGCCATAACGCTAGCGCTTGCGGCCGCGGCCACCGTGAACGCGTTTCTTGGGGAAACCGTCGACGACAAGTTTCCTGCGAACCCGTGGGAAGGGAAGTCCGACGCCGAGCGGCAAGCAGACGTCGATGCCGCCCACAAGCGAAACGACGACTACTTGCGGGAGTTCATCGCCAGTGGCGAAGATGCGCGCGCGCTCCCGCGAATCGCCATCGAGGCATACGCTCCTCCCCCGGCGACCGAAGACGCTGCTACGAAGCGTGCCGAGCTGATCGTCCGGGGGAACGTCGAATCCACGGCGTTTGCCCCGAATCCATCGGGCGGGCTGCCCATAGCAATCAGCACGGTTCGAGTGTCCGATACGCGAAAGGGGTTCGCGGGTGCCGTGGTCGAGGTTCTGCAGCTGGGCGGGCCGGTAGCCCAGGAAAAGGGAGGAGCATTCGCCCACCTCGACACGGATGAGCCGCTCCTTCCCGGGGATGACGTGATCTTGCTACTGGAGCAGGCCGACGACGGCATGATGACGGCGCAACCGGGGACGGGCATCTACTTCGTTCGCGACGGCATCATCGCAGCGGAACAATCGAACCCGTTCGGCGATCAAATGAACGGTCGCGCTGCTGGCGATGTACTGGCGTCACTTACCGCGGGCGGCTGACGTTAGCGTTCGGCGGCGCCCCGCGCTCCGGCGATGTAGCGGCGCCGGTCACGATGCCGATGAGCCCACGGCAAGGCGGGGTGCGCTATGATCCGGCCACGCTGGATTGGCCGGCGTCTTGCTATGAGAGGACTCCGTCGCATGCCCAACGAGTTCAACGACAAGATCATCGCCGAGTTCCGCGCGAACGCAGGCGTCGTCGGCGGCCCGTTCAAGGGCGCGCCGATGGTGCTGCTCACGACGACCGGCGCAAAGAGCGGCAAGCCACACACGACGCCACTCGTCCCGCTCGTC
>JANPBN010000591.1:0-1612 GCA_031430415.1 Dehalococcoidia bacterium | reverse complement strand
CGATGATCCTAGGAGATGCGCGCGCGAGAGGTTCGCTCCAACAAACAGGCAGTCGTCGAAATCGGCCCGGACGGCTGGCGGGTCTTCAACCACGACGCCGGTGTTGTATTCCGCGTTCAGGTAGGCCAGGTTGCGGCCCGTGAGATTGCAATAGCTCGTGGGCGACGGCGTAATCGTCGGCACGGGCATGCCGAACTTCTGCGCGACCTGCATCAGGTCGATGGCGTTGACGGTGCCGCTCTTGTTCACGTCGGCCTCGTACGGGGTGACGACGACGAAGCCGAGCGCATTGTTGGTGGCGCTGAAGAGCGCCCCGGCGATGAACAGTGCGATGGCGCCGGCGAGCAGCAGTGTTGGCTTGCGCATGGCAGTCCCCCTCGGTAGTGGCTCGATTACGCGCGATCGTACCGCTGCTGCGCCGATTGCGTCTAGGGGGTGGGTCAAGTTTGTGCGGGGTTCAACGCAAAGACGCGACGGGCGCAAAGGGGTTCTTGGGGGGACGTTCACCACCCGCACCGTTCCGGGGGGCAGCGCAGAGGCACAGAGGGCGCAGAGGAATTGTGTTGTGTGGTCTGAGATTTCGTCGTGAATGGGCGGATCGGCACGGGCGAGAGTCGCACGGGTGTGGTGAGATGGTGTGGAGATTGAGACGACGCTCTGGATCTGCGCGGCGTTGGCGCTGGCGATCCTCGGAGGTCTCGGATACTCCGCCCTATCGAGCATGCTGTTCGAGAATTCTTTCTAAAAGGCACTTGACACTCAATTTGGTCACGGGCGATACTCGCATCGCTTGTTTCGAAGCGAACCGGATGGAACTTGCCAGTTCCGTAACGCCCCCGCGCGGTTTGCCAGAAGAGATTCCCGTGAAGGGCTCGCAATCGCCCAAACGGGTAGTTAGCAGTTTGTAGCGGCACCTCGGCCGCTTCTAGAGGGGGCACCTCACCATGATCCGAAGCCTGCTGTCAGTCCGGTCGAATTCGTTCGTGTCCGCTTTGGTATCCCGTCGCCGGTCCGCCGCCCTCCCGCTGTTTGGTGTTCTCATCGCAGCCTCGGCCATTCTGGTCGCGATGCCCCAGGGCACGCGCGCGGCGGACACGATTACGCCGCTGTCGTCCATCCCGGCGTCGGCAGACACGGGTGAGAAGCCGCAGTCGAAGGTCTGGACATACAACAGCACATGGTGGGCGGTCATGCCGAAGAGCTCGGCGCCTGCGGGCACCTGGGTGTGGCGGCTCGACGGCACCACATGGACCGAGGTCTTGCAGTTGTCCACGAGCACAAGCGCACACGCCGACGTGAAGCCGGTGGGGAACGTCGCGCACGTGCTCCTGTATGGGGGAGCCACGGAACTGGTTTCAATCGAGTACGTTGCGGGCGCCTACCAGCTCTGGGCGACGAGGCCGACGTCCACGTCGATCTCGCTGGCGTCGGGCCACGAGACTGCCAGCATCGACATCGATTCGACTGGGCGCATGTGGCTCGCTTCGGACTCGGCATCGACCGTGGATGTGTTTTACAGCGACTCCCCATATTCGTCTTTTTCCGGCCCAGTGACGCTCGCGACGGGTATTTCGAGCGACGACATCAGCGTGGTCCAGGCGCTTCCGAACGG
>JANPBN010000590.1:0-2452 GCA_031430415.1 Dehalococcoidia bacterium | reverse complement strand
GTGGAGTCCATCGCCGGCGTTGACGATGCTGCAGTCGGCGGTTCGCGCGGCGAGGTACGGCGAACCGGAGCGGCTGTGCCTCATCACGAGAACATTCGCGCCGATCGCCTGGAGCGTCTTGACGGTGTCGACGAGCGATTCACCCTTGGCAACACTGCTGGAAGACGCGGCGACGTTGATCACGTCGGCGCCGAGCACCTTGCCCGCGAGTTCGAACGATGCGCGGGTCCGGGTGCTGTTCTCGTAGAACAGCGTCACGATCGTCGTGCCTCGAAGGGCAGGGACGCGCGGAACTTCCCGCGACAACACTTCCTTCATGGCATCGGTCGTGGTCATGACGAGATCGAGTTCGTCGATGCTAAAGTCGTCGAGGTCGAGCAGGTGCCGCCGACGCCACGCCGACTCGCCGTCGGTGGCGCCGGGAATCAGCGAAGACGCCTCTGCCGGGCGTGATTCTGCGCGGGCGGTGGTCATATCGCCACCTCGGCTTCCCGGCCGGCGGACACACGGACGTACTCCTCGCCATCGGTCTCATCGAGCCGGACCTGGACGTCATCGCCGCGCGACGTCGGGATGTTCTTCCCGACGAAGTCGGCGCGAATGGGCAACTCACGATGACCGCGATCGACGAGCACCGCGAGTTGGATGCGCCGAGGGCGGCCGTAGTCGATGAGCGCATCGAGGGCAGCGCGGACGGTGCGGCCGGTGTATAGCACGTCATCGACGAGGACGACGCGCTTGCCGGCGACTTCAGGCATCTCGCTCGGCTGGATGGTGACATCGGCGCCACGGACGCCGAGGTCATCGCGGTAGAGGCCCACATCGAGTGATCCGGTAGGGATGGCGGCGCCTTCGAACTCTTCGATGGCGCGTGCGATGCGGCGAGCGAGCGGGACGCCGCGGGTCCGCATTCCAACGAGGACAAGATCGCTCGTACCGCGATTGTGTTCTACGATCTCGTGCGCGACGCGTGCGATCGCACGGCGAATGTCATCGGCGGACATGATGGCGGTTTCGGGCATCAAAAAACCTCCTGCCCGGTGTCCCGGCGGAAGGTTGTGTGCGCATATGCTGGCGCGCGTGGCGCCTGAGGCTGCGTGGTCACGGTCGGTGCTCCTTCCCGGCCTCGCAGGACCGGATTAAAGGGGTTGGCTGCCAGTAGTATAGCGGCACGCGGCGGCGGCGATCAATCCGTCCATCGACAACGGCGAGTTGACATACTGACGCGGCCATTGTCAGCGGCTACCGATAAGACGCACACTGCGCCCAGAGGGTTCCGATGCCACGACTATCTCGCGCCGCGGCGGCGCTTCTCCATGGCCATCCCGTCGCCGTGGTATCGGTAACGATGCTGGCGGCGCTCGTGCTTTCCATTGGCCTCACCCGCCTCGAATTCAGGACGGGCCAGGAGACGCTCATCGATCCGACGTCCAAGGTCGCGATGGACAACGAGCGCTTCCAAGCGCAATTCGGCGGCGACCCGATGCTCGTGCTGTTCGAAGCGTCTGACGGTGGGACGATTCAGTCCCTGTTCTCGCCTGCGAACCGGACCGAGCTGGCACGCATGGAGCGGGACCTGGTCGCGACGGGCGACTACCACAGCGTCATCACGCCGCTGATGATCCTTGAGCTGGCGCAGACGCAGATCCAGAAGCGGATGATCGAGGAACCGCTGCGGCTTGCGCGGGACCAGGCCGCCGCGAGCGAGCAGGCACGAACGGCTGCGGCTGTTAGGGGCGAATCGGTGGCACAGCAGGACGCAGCCGCGGCGGCCGCGAGCCAGGCGGTCGCGGACGATTTCAATCTCCGGTTCGGCGCGGACGCCCGCCGGTTCATCGATGCGGGCGAGCATTCGCTCGACAACGCAAGGTTCGTGGAGTTCGTGCTGTACGGATCGGATGGCGAGATCCGTTCCGATCTGGCCGGGATCTTCCCGGACGAACGTCACGCGATCATGGTCGTGCGGCTGAAAGGCAACCTATCCATCGATGACGGATCGGAAGTGGCGGCGACTCTCGTGGAGAATGCCGAGGCGTACCAGTTCGAAGGCGTGTCGATGCTCGTGTCGGGGCCTTCGTTGTTGATCAAAGAAATCAACGACGAGATGCGAAGCTCACTGCTGGTCATGGCGGTCTTCGCCGTGCTCATCATGACGACCGTGCTGTTTCTTGTGTTCCGAGCGCGATGGCGGCTGCTTTCGCTGCCGGCCGTGCTCATCGGGTGCGTCGCGGCGTTTGGGTTCATGGGCTTCCTCGGCATCCCACTAACGATGGTCACTATCTCCGGGTTGCCGATCCTGATCGGACTTGGCGTGGACTTCGCGATCCAGGTGCACAGCCGCATCGAGGAGGAGACGTTCGCAACGGAGTCCGCGCAGTCTGGCGTGGAACGAACGATCGCGCTCCTCGGTCCTGCGCTCGGTGTCGCGGTGCTTGCGGCGTGCATCGGATTC
>JANPBN010000589.1:0-1816 GCA_031430415.1 Dehalococcoidia bacterium | reverse complement strand
GCCGTTGCGCCATCTCGCGCGCCGCCGCCTTCTCGCCGTCCGGTATCGCGTCTTCCAGATCGATGACGATCGCGTCCGCGCCCGACTTTGGCGCACCCACCAGCATGCGCTCGCGAATCGCCGGGACGAACAGCAGCGTACGGAAGATCTGCAAGCGGAACCTCGTGTCGTTGGCATAGATCGAACGGGTGGTGCCAGTATCGCTGCGGTCGAATGTCCGGGCAATAATGCGGGAGAACGCCGATATGCTGCGCCGGTCGGGGTCGACGATACTAGCATCAGTTCCCATCGTCGCACTGCGGACAGGACACCCCGTCGGATCGGCCCAGCAGGCCGTTTTCGCGCAACCGCTTGACACATATCCCGCGGGTGCTGTAACAAGGATGGTAGATACACCGCTTCACTCCGGTCGCCACATCTCCCGGCGCCCCAAGCATCTCCCCTGATCCAGGCACGTTTGGCTCTCGTCGAAGGCCATCCAGCCATGTGCCGGCTCTAAGAGAGCGGTCCGCAGGCAATCCCAATACCCAATCCCAACGCATGTCCACCCATCCCCCAAACACGCAAGCTAGAGGTCGAAACATGGCCGTACGAGAACGAAGGCGCAGCTCGGGTCCCCGCAATGCGCCACCCCCGCAGCAGGACGACAGCAACCAGGAGATGACACAGGCGGAGCGCGATGCCGCGATCTCCACCGGCGGCATCCTCGAAATCGTCGATGACGGATACGGCTTCCTCCGCGGAGAACGCCTCCTTCCCGGCCAGAGCGATGTCTACGTCAGCCAGTCGCAGATTCGCCGCTTCGGCCTCCGCACCGGCGACTACGTCCGTGGCCAGGTCCGCCCGCCGAAGGACAGCGAGAAATACTACGGCCTCCTGCGCGTCGAGGACGTCGACGGCATCGACCCCGAGACCGCGAAGAACCGCCCCCACTTCGAGAACTTCACCGCAATCTTCCCCGACGAAATGATCGACCTTGAGACGCCGTCACCCGACCTCTCGGGCCGGCTGATTAACCTCATCTCGCCGATCGGGCGCGGTCAGCGTGGACTCATCGTGTCGCCACCGAAGGCCGGCAAGACGTTCCTGCTCAAGGCGATCGCCGCGGGCATCGCCGCGAACTATCCCGACATCCACATGATGGTCGCGCTCATCGGTGAGCGTCCCGAAGAAGTCACCGACATGAAGCGCAGCATCAAGGGCGAAGTCATCGCCTCCACCTTCGACGAACCGGTCGAGGATCACACGCGCGTCGCCGAGATGTGCCTCGAGCGCGCCAAGCGCCTCGTCGAGGGCGGCAAGGATGTCGTCATCCTGCTCGACTCCATCACTCGCCTCACCCGCGCCTACAACCTTGCGATGCCGCCCTCTGGCCGCACGCTGACCGGTGGTATGGACCCCGTCGCCATCTACCCGCCCAAGCGCTTCTTCGGCGCCGCCCGCAACTGCGAGGAGGGCGGCAGCCTCACCGTCATCGCGACCTGCCTCGTCGACACGGGCAGTCGGCAGGACGAGGTCATCTTCGAGGAGTTCAAGGGAACCGGTAACCAGGAGTTGCGCCTCGACCGGCGCCTCGCCGAGCGCCGCGTCTTCCCCGCGATCGACATCGCCGGCAGCAGCACCCGCCGCGAAGAGCTGCTGATGGATGAGGCGACGCTGCGGCAGGTCTGGCTGATGCGCCGCATGATGTCGATGATTGCATCCAACGCCAACAACGCGTCGGAGGCCACCGAGCGCCTGCTCGACCGCCTCTCCCGTACCGGCAGCAACGCCGAGTTCCTCGCCACCCTCAGCAAGAACGACGTGTAACGCGCCG
>JANPBN010000588.1:0-8081 GCA_031430415.1 Dehalococcoidia bacterium | reverse complement strand
CTTCGACATCACCAAGGACGGCAATATCAACGCCACGGACTTGTCGCAGGTCGCCCAGCGCTTCGGTTCCTGCTAGGGGCCAACACGATTGTTTGATCCTGTGGCGTCAACAGACGAGGGATGGGCTAGTGATCCCGCCATCCTACGTCGTTTGCGCTTTCTGCTCGTTAGGTGCCGCGAACAAGCTGTCGCAACCCATGCGCTCGGCCGCGACTTCGTTCTGGTCCCCGGCTCGTGTTTCGCAAGGGCGGCGAGCTCAACCCAGATCCCCCGATGACCGAAAGACATCGAAATGAGGCAGCGTCTGGCGACGCGCAGGGCCGCGACGTCCTCCGCGAACACGAGCGCATCACCCGCAACATCGAGACGCTGAAGGCGCACGGCGGCGCCGAACCCTGGTTGCGACGGGCGCCCGGCCAACGACTTTGTCGGCACCTTCCTCACCGGCGCCAACAAGCCGGTTTCGCTAGTTGCTCGGAGCCGTGTAGCGCTCCTCGATGGCGGCGCGAATAACGGCGCGGCTGGCAGCCGCGTCACCGACGTGCTTCATTTCGGCGACGGCGGTCGCTTCGGCAAGCTCGGGGTCTTTCACACGTTCACGGAACCACCGTGAGTATTCCCGCCGCCGAAGATGATAGAGCCAGGTCTCGTCGTCGACACCTTCCGCCATCTGGACGAAGACGGTGAGGTTTTGCGCTCGCAGGTTCAACTTCTCTTCCGGGCCCCGGAAGTAGAAGCTGTCGTCCTTCATGTCCCCCTCTGCGTATTTTCGCTTGTGCCGGTGAAGCTCGCCTTGCGGCCGGCGCGGGACAAAGGCGAGCGGAGGCGCGTCGCCTCGCGGTAACCAGGCGATCGCCTTGCCGGATTCGCCGCGAGTGACGGGCGCCGTGAGCCCGAGAAGACGCGCAAACCCGCTCAGCGCGTCGTGAGCCTGTGCACCAACGCCAACGAACAGGTCCACCTTGGCCAGCACGTCCGGCGCCACGGATTCCGGGTGCACCGTGACCATCAGCACGCTCCCCAGCGCTTCCGGCATGACGGTCGCTGTTCGCTCCCAGCCCGCTGGCAGCATGTGGTGCGCTTCATCGATGATGATCCAGTGGGGATGTCCTATGCGCGTGCGAAGTTCGAGTAACCGAGCGAGCAGCTTCGCAAAGTACGCAGGGCGATCCGCCAGCGTTACGCCGAGCAGATTCACAACGGCGTTCGCGCGCGGATCTTCGAGGTGTTGCAGAACGGAATCATCGTTTGGACGGTGATCCGCATCACCAAAGTGCACGACTCCGGTAGCGCCTTCGTAATCGCCTTCCGGGTCAATGATGCAGTACTGGTATCCGCGCTCCTGCAGCTCCTCGCGAAACGCATGCGCGACCGTTGACTTTCCAGACCCGGACGCGCCGGCGACGAGCGTGGCCTGCCCGTACGGCTGCACGCTCACTGCCGCAACGTCGCTGTCGTTGTGATCGCTGAGGATTAGACGATGGCGCCGGGCGATCGCCGGATCGTCCGCGAATTCATCCTGCAGCACGCGGTTGATGATGTCCACGACGCCGGCGCCGTGGTCGTATGCGCTCACGATGTCTGCGCGCTCCTGGATGAACGGCAGCGCGTTCGCTACCGCGCACGCGCACTCGCACGATGACAGGAATGCGTGGTCGTTCTCAGCGTCGCCGACACCAAGCGCGTTGTGCGGTGAGAGTCCGAGTGCTTCCAGCGCCGCCGCGAAGCCTGACCCCTTGTTGACCCCGGGTGGCAGGATCATTACAGCACCCTTGTTGAACGTAATCTGCCACTCGAGGCCCAGCCCATGGATGAGTTCTAGTACCGCGGTTTCATTCGGTTCCCAGGTGGCGATGACAACTCGTCCAATAGCCAGGGGCGCAATGTGGGCGGATTGGAGGGCATCAACTAACGCTGGAGGCGGCGGCTCGCCAAGGATCTGTTCTTCGCGGCGCGCGGGCCAGTACAGGAGTCCTCCGTTCTCCGCGACAACCGCATCAAAGAGATCCGCACGGTCGAAGACGCGCCGCAGGTCGTCGAGATCGCGGCCGGTGACGAGCAGGAGTTTTCGCCCGGATGCCTTGGCGCGCTCAAGCGCCTCGATCGTCGGGGCATCGACCCGGCCATCTTTCGCGAGTGTGCCATCGTAATCAAACGCCAGAGCGAGAAACCGCATCGAACCCCCTCGACTCGCGATCGCAGTTGCACACAACTCGCAGCATACGACCACAACGCGCTCGCACCGTAACAACGCGCCGCCCCAAGAGAACGCCAGCATGAAGATCGGCGGCGCTTAGCGCCTGGACGGCGGCACGCGTCCCGACAGCGGGCAGCGCTCGAACGGGTGCGTCAGCGAGCGCCGCACTCTCTCCGGGACTGCGCCGCTTCACTCTTCGGGGCTACGGCCGGGACTACAACTTCCGAGCACTCGCCGGGCGTACGAGTCGGCGACGCCGCCGCGTGTCACCTTTCCCGACTCCAAGATGTAGGCGCGGGCGGCGCTCTTCGTCCTCCGGTGACGGAGCCGGCGTCGAGAACAGGCTTGAAGACCAGGGTACGATCACGCCGCGCCGCGATGCGACGCCGCTAAGCCGGGGCGCCAACGCGGTGACGAGCCTGCCAATGAGCGAAAAAGTGATTAAGTAGACGCCCATCGCCACGAGTGTCGAGATTTCGATCGTACCAGGGCCCCACGCACGGTTGCTGAAGACATTCGCGAACGGGCCCGCCACGGGCCACGACACGCCATCGACGAGACCAACAAAGGTGCTGTTTGTGTTGGCACCCGATGCATGGAGCAGGAAGCGGATGCCCAATAACGATTCGATCGCCGTCCGGCCTACGAGTCCGACGGCGCTGAGTCGCTCCGGAAGCGTCTCGAAGTAGCTTACGGTCCGCTCGCTCACGACAGCATCTAACGCCGGAATTGCATCGACCGCAGCTCCGGCGGTGTGCTGCCGAGTCCGGATGGTCTCGACTTCTCGCTCGATGATCGCACCGTCGCCATCGGTGCCGGGCTCGCTCGACGGTCTCGTTCTCGCTTCCATGCTACGCGCTCCGATCCTCAGTCGAGGAGACCTGCCGACGTATACGCGCCGGGTTCTCCTACTGAAAATCGTAACGGTTGTGGCGCCATCCCGGCATGAGGGATTGCCCCTACGCAGTGTCCCATTTCAGATCGAATCTCGCCCGGCGGAAAGGCAGCAGACTACTGGCTATCCTCAGCTTCAACTGCGGATTCGTCCGCCGCGGGGTCTCTCCCCGCTCTCAACTCCCGCGTCGCCGCGTCGTCATCGAAGGCACGAGCGCGCTGCTTAATGGCGGATTGATCCTGCGCAACTTTCTGCTTCGCCCGGTCCTTCTTCGGCTGATTCGCGGCTTCGTGCTCGCGCACGCGGTCGATCGATTGCTTTTCGCTCACGATGGACGCTCCTTCCGGTTGCCTTACTTCGTGCTTAGTCGTCAATGCCGGCGCGTCTGTTGGACCTGGATCTCCCAGGCCGTAAGCCGATGATTGGCGTGCTGCCTGACGTGAGAATCGCATCACGGACGACGCCGGATCGAGGACGCGGCCGTTTCGCATCGCAGTTCACGTAACTACCATGTCTATCCGTCTCACCGGGCAAGAAGGATCATCAGCGATGCAGGGCCCGCCGCGACGCGGTGTCAGACTCGGGTCGCTACGCCGCGAGCGATTCTATTTGAGCGATGAGCTCGTCTGGCAGGAACGGTTTCACGAGGTAGCCCTGAGCTAACAGCTTCGCTGACGCTTCGCCTCGGCTGAGGGCGGTCAGCACGAGCACCGGGGCGCGCCAGCCTCCTTCGCGTAGGCGCTTGTAGAACGTCGCGCCATCCATCACCGGCATCTGCATGTCGAGTACGATCACGTCAGGCGAGCAGTCGCCCATTGACAAAAGGGCCTGCGAGCCGTCGCTGGCAACGCAGACCTCGTATCCAGCGAGGCGAAGCGTTAACGTCATGAGGCGCAGAACAGCGGGATCATCGTCCACGACAAGAACCACCGTCGGCCTTTCCTTGGAGTTCATGACTGCACCGTACTGGTATCCACGTCGCAAAGCCGTCAACAATGCGCCGGAAGTATGCACTCTGTGGGACGCCCTGCTGACCTGGGCCATTTACAGTGACTACGGGACGGGATGGCGGCCAGCTGGCATGATGCTCGGTGGAAGCTGGGACTGGTCTAACTAAATGGAAGGCAGACACTTGAGCGATCCGTACGCGTGTGAACGGTTCTCGGCAGCTCGTGGTTCCCTCGCGGAGGACCCGAACAAGATTCAGGAGCGGGTAGCGTACGTATTCAAATACGACCTTTGGTTGATCGCTGACCACCCAAACCTGTCCGCGGATATTGTCGAACGACTCTCTACCTACGCCGAGCAGATCCTCGGAACGCCCGATCCCAAGGACCAGGGACGAATTAACATTTGGGCCAGCAAGCTCAGCGACGGCGAAGCCATGGCCATCGCCAGGTGGGTTTGCGATTGCGCGGCGCGACTGGAGTTTGAAGCATGGGCCGCGAGGACTAACGGGCCAAGTGCCAACGCAGGCTCGAAGCGCCAGGCCGGCCGCGCCGCCAAACGCGAAACTCCCGCGACAGACCATGCTAATCCCACGCCTTCAAACAAGGCGGCCGTCGTGAGGAAGAATTCCGCCAAGAAGCGCTAACGGCGCGGCGGCGAGCGGGTGGCTTGGACGATTTGGTCTGTGCTGATCTGAACACAATGACCAAATGGTGTGGGGTGACGCGACGCGGCTCGCCGGGGCCGTAGACTGGTGACACCGTGGGCAAATCGCCGACGATGGAGCGACGCACGCGATGACCACGTCGGGGCATAAGGCGTTGCCAGGGCGATGTCCGCGAGTTCGCATCAGGCGGACGCGTGTTCACCCGACGACAGCAGCCGGCGCCCCTTCGGACCGGCACCGCTACGGCCGGGCAGCCGGTCAAAGCGCTGCCGGATCACGCGGTAACATTCGCAGCTGGCGGCCTCGAGGCCGAGCCGGTCGAGCACGGTGACCTTCCCGCGGTGGTAGCTGATGCAGCCGGTGCCCTGGAGGGCTTTGGCCGCGACGGAAACACTCGGCCGTCGGACACCGAGCATGGTTGCCAGAAAGTCGTGCGTCATGGGGAACGCGTCGGCGTCCACGCGGTCGTGCGTCATCAACAGCCAGCGCGCGCAGCGTTGAACTATCGGATGCATGCGATTGCAGGCCGCAGACTGCGCGACGAGGGCAAGCATCGCCACGGTGTAGTAGCCGAGGAGTGCTCGCAAGATCGGGATCTGCTCAACGTGCTCGCGAAAGCGGTCGCTCTCCATTCGCATTGCGGTGCCGGGGACCTGAACGAGCAGCCACGAGTCGGACTGCTCCAAGCCAAGAAACGCCGAGACATCCGCCATCCCTTCGTTGCCGATCGTGGCGATCTCGACCGCGCTGCCATCTTGGAGCACCGTGAGTGTCGAGATCACCCCGGTGTTAGGGAAGTAGACGTACGGCATCTTGTCGCCTGGTTCGTGGAGGGAGATACGGAACTTAAGCGGGATCGATTTCAAGTCGGGGAGGATGCGGGCATAAGCTCTTGCCGGGAGGGCAGCGAGGATGCGGTTCCCAATACGACGTCGCTGCATGTTCGATGGAGGCACTGGCGCTCTCGCTTTCAAGCCGGGACGCCTCACGACTGAGATGGATGCGCGAAGATCGGCATGGCTCGCACGTACGGCTGCTCTCTGTCCGTATGCCGTGCCAGGAAAGATCACTCGTCAGTGCTGACTTCGATGAGGTTGGGCTCATGTGTCACTCATCGCGGTCGTTACTTGACGGCGGCCATTGCCGACATCGCCTGGTGAGAGTTACCCTCCGCGCCGTCACCTGCCGTTGAAGCGGACACTGATGCAGCCGGGGCCTACGATGACCGTCCTGGGCGGGAGCGACTACGGACACGATGACCCGATCGTGTGCCGTCGTCACCTTGCAGCGTGCCGCAGCGTCTACCATACCCACGGCCGGGTGACGGGCGTCAACTCCACAAAAACTTTATGCATTTGCAAGACCGTGGCACGATCCCTTGGCGAGTCGGGGCCTTAAAATTCGAGCATCGTCCGCGAGCATTCTTACAAGGAGCGTCCCATGACCGCGCTGCGCGAAGGCGAATCGGTGGCCGGCTCCGGTCTTCCCCAAAAGCCGCGGCCCCTCAATGGGTCGAGCTCGCGGCCAAGCGAGCGGGTGACCAACACGGAGCTGCTGGAAGCCCTCGGCGTTGCCGTGTACATGACCGACGCGGCGGGCGTGATCACCGAGTACAACGAGGCCGCTGCGGAGTTGTGGGGACGCCGGCCTGTAGTCGGGCAGGACATGTGGTGCGGCTCGTGGCGACTGTATTGGCCCGACGGAACGCCGATGGCACACGGCGAATGTCCGATGGCCCTGACACTTACACAAGGCCGCTCGGTTCGGGGTTATGAAGCGATCGCGGAACGCCCCGATGGAAGCCGCGTTCGATTTGTGCCATATCCCACACCACTCCGGGATGGTGCTGGCAGGTTGGTTGGCGCCGTCAACGTGCTCGTTGATATCACCGATCGGAAATTGGCGGAGCAAGGCGCTCAGGTGATCGCGGAGCGACTGCGACGCGCCCAGCAAGCAGCCAAGATTGGCACGTTTGACTGGAACATTCCAAAGAATGAACTCATCTGGGACGGCGTCGAGGAAGTCCACGGCCGTGAACCTGGGAGCTTCGAGGGCACGTTCGAGGCCTATCAGGCAGATATTCACCCGGAAGACAAAGATCGCGTGACGAGCGCTCTTTATGCCGCCGTCGAAGAAGCGTCAGGGCTCGACATTGAGTATCGCATCGTCTGTCCCGACGGGTCCGTCAAGTGGGTGAACGGCAAGTCTCGTGTCTTCACGGATGAGAGCGGGAAGGCGGTGCACGTCACCGGTACTTGCCAGGACGTCTCAGAGAGAAAGGCGAGCACGGACGAGCGAGAACGACTGCTCCAAGAGCTGACCGTTGCGAACGCTGCGAAGGACGACTTCCTCGGGATGGTGTCGCACGAACTGAAGACGCCGATCACGACCATTCTCGGCAACGCCGAGGTTTTGACAAGGCGAAGCGCGCTTCTGGAAGAGGGTATGCGCGAGGAGGCTATGCACGACATCCTCGCGGAGTCACAGCGCCTACAGACGTTGATCGACAACCTCTTAGCTCTCTCGCGTATCGGCGGCGGGCGCCTCGTCGAGGCCGAGCCCATTCTCATCGCGAGGCAGATTGAAAAATTGATCGCAAGGCACCAGAGTCGCCACCCGAACCGCGCCTATACGGTCTCGAGTAGCGAACCCGGACTCACGGCGCTGGCCGACGTCGACTCGCTCGACCAAGTGATGACCAACCTTGTTACCAATGCGGAGAAGTACAGCTCCAGCCAGAGCCCGATCGAGGTGGAAATCAGCTCGGACGAGTCTTCGGTGCTCGTCACGGTTGCCGACCGCGGAAGCGGCGTGCGGCTCGACGAATGCGACCAGATCTTCAACGCCTTCTATCGCTCGAAGTCGACCGCGGGCCAAGCGACGGGGACCGGAGTTGGTCTGGCCGTGTGTAGGCGACTGGTCGAAGCCCAGGGTGGAGAGATACTAGCTTCGCCGAGACCGGGCGGCGGCAGTCTGTTCCGGTTCACCGTGCCGATCGTCGACCGGGACGACCCTGCCGTGCACTAGTCGAGCATTGGCGACTCGAGCGAGCACTCGATTAGACAGCAAAAGACCGCTAGGGGGAGAGCGCGCTACATGCGGCCCGCTTTGTCGGCAAGGCGTCGTATGAGTTGGATCTCCTCAGTCTCCGGTTCGTCGAGGCGAATCGCCGGCGCGTATTGCTGAAGCCCTTCGTGCACACCGGTGAGCTTCTCCCGCACCTCGTCCAACAAGCGCCGACTATCGGGATGCAGCGGGTCCTGCCCGTCTAACTCGTGGCGCGCCTCTTCGATGTAGATCTCCATCGACCGCATCTCGCGCCATGTCACCTGGAGACGCAGGAGCGTGCCGAGCCGCCGCAACCGCGGTGCCCG